>JAGWBV010000029.1:531-52163 GCA_021295715.1 Candidatus Poribacteria bacterium
CATCGTGTAAACTTTCCGATATCAGACACCATTGAATGGTTACATTTTCACAATGGTAGATAGAGACTGTTTCATCAACACTCCAACTTGCCGACACATGGTCAAGGATTATATTTTTCTGATACCTGCCTGCTATGGCATCTGCATCATTATCCGTTTCATTTCCCAATCTTACCCTTATGTACCTGATGATTACCTCACTGGCATTAATTGAAAGCTGATATCTCCTAAGGCAAATACCGTCTCCAGGGGCTGTCTGTCCGGCGATGGTGATATAGGGGTTGGAAATTTTCAATGGGCTTTCAAGGGTGATAGTTCCCGAAACTCTGAACACAACGATCCGCGGTCCTTCTGCTTCACAGGCTTCGCGTAAGCTGCCGGGTCCGGAGTCGTTCAGGTTCGTCACCATGATCACTTTTCCACCTCTACCGCCGCGTGTCACGGCACCATAACCTTCAGCACCCGGAAACGCTGGAACAGATGGAGCATCCGCGAGAATACCAATACATATAAAAAACCAGCATCTGTTCAGAAATGCTGGCTGGCGAAAATAGTTTCGGAAAATGATGTTACCGACGAAGCAAAATAAATCCAATTGCTTTGTTATGAAAGATTTCTTTTTCATTTTTACCTCTCTTATCAGAATCAGTAGGTTGTGTTTCCATTTTGTGAGTGGTTACGAGTATTGCTGCGAAATAGACGAATCCGAGATACCGAACCCCTATCGGTATCTACTATATGATTTCTTGTTCATTTTCAATCCTCAAAATAAGCTTCAGAATGGTCAAGGAGATTATCGCTTTTACTTAATAGAATTATAGCGTATTTGATGAGGACATTCAAGGAAGCGTCGCGATCCGACAGAACTCCCTAACTTGACTTCCAGAAGTGAATCTATTATAATTTACTATAAAACTTTGGTCGTCTCTATAAAGGAGAATCTATGAGTCAAACAACATCCAAACAACGTGATCCAGATATGCTTGATGAATATGATTTCAGCGAAGGGGTTCGGGGAAAATATGCGAAACGATACCATGCAGGAACAAACCTGATTCGGCTTGACGACGACGTAGCCGAAATGTTCCCAGACGCGAAATCTGTTAACGATGCCTTGAGAGCGTTAGGAAAAATCATCGCCGAGCACCAGCAAAAAACTTCATAAGCCAGAGCCAATTTCTCTCCGGTGTCCCTCTCAAACTTACCCAACACCCTTGTTAAGGGAGCACCCCTGTTATACACTTGCCGCCCCGCTGGGGCTTTGTCTTTTCTGAAACGTTTTCTACACACATGTCGCCCCGCTCGGGCTGAAGATACCGCAATACACAATTACCAAAATCCGCGCAATCCGCGCAATCCGTGTCATCCGCGATTCAGACAATGAACACCCACATTCCCCAATCACAATTCTTATCTTCATTTTCAGAGTAACTTTCTATAAACCGCCCATCAAAACCATCAAAAACCCAGTCATCATCTATATTCACAACTTTTTTCAAATCCACCCTTTTTCAGAGTTTACTCTGAATACTCTGAAACTCACAACATCAGCAATAACACCACAATCCTGAAAATCCTTGAATCCTGAAAATCCTGATTCAGACAATAAATTTCCCAACGACTGATCGCTGAAATCCGACAGTTATCCGCGAAAGACTTGACATGCACCGCACTTTCTGATACAGTATGCCCATGCCACGGAAAAACAAAGTTCTCAACATCGGTGATACCGCGCCACCCTTCACGCTCCCATCACATCAACGCGGAGAAGTATCGCTCGAAACGTATCACGGGACACACCACGTCGTCCTAACCTTTTTTCGGGGGACGTGGTGACCGAACAGCCGTCGTCAGTTGACGGCAGTACAAGAAAACGTTGAAGGCTACGCCGCGTACACAGCCACCCCGCTCGCCATTGCCGGGCAGTGGCCCCGTGAACTTCGAGGCTATGCCGATAAAAACGGCATCACATTCCCGCTACTGGTAGATAAAACAAGGGACATCATCAGAAGCTACGGTGTCTACCACTGGCTCAGTTTAGAGGCTTACAACATCGCACGTCCGGCAACATTCATCATTGACAAGACAGGGATTATTAAATATATGTACATCGGTTCGCATCAATTCGACCTCGCAAAGCAGTCAGAAATCCTCGAATCCCTGAAAGAGATCGCCGCGTCACAAAAATGATTTTGACTTCTCATCGAAATGTGATATAATTTAATAAATAGACTTTCGGGTGTAGATAACACATCGCCATGGACGAAACACACATAGCCTTTATGCGACGTGCCCTGGATTTAGCACGACAAGCAATAGGACGCACGAGTCCCAACCCTCTCGTTGGCACGGTCATTGTAAAAGACGGAAAGATTATCGGTGAAGGGTATCACCAGAAAGCAGGAGCCCCACACGCCGAAGTCCATGCGCTTAACGCTGCTGGTGAGGATGCCAAAGGCGCGACGCTTTACACAAATCTTGAGCCGTGTTGCCACTGGGGACGGACACCGCCCTGTACAGAAGCACTGATTCACGCAGGCATCGCGCACGTCTACATCGCAGAGGTCGATCCGAACCCGAATGTTGCTGGCAAGGGGGTTCAGCAACTCCAAGATGCCGGTATAAGCGTCCACGTAGGTGTTTGCGAACAGGAAGCGTCAGACCTAAACGAGGCGCATCGGAAATACATTCAAACCGGTAGACCCTTTGTAATCCTCAAAATCGCTATGAGCCTCGACGGGAAAATCGCCACCCCTTCTGGGGAATCGCAATGGATTACGTCCGAGGCATCACGGCAACGAGGACATGAGGTACGGGACGCAGTAGATGCGATCCTCGTCGGTAGAGGTACAGTCGCAAGCGATAATCCCGCGCTGACGACACGACTTCAGGACAGAGAAGGGCGGGACGCAATCCGGATTGTATTGGATTCTCTCGGGAGAACACGCACGGATGCACGGATTTTCAATCCCGAAAGCGAGGCAGATGTTATCGTGGTAGTAACGCCAAAGGCACCCTCTGAAAATGTTGATGCCCTCGAAAAGGCAGGCGCGGAAGTGATAACCGTTCCAGCAGCGCACGGAAACAGCGTCTGTTTCAAGCGTTTGATGGAAGTATTGGGGAAACGTGAAATAACAAGCGTCCTCATAGAAGGTGGCGGCGAAATTAATGCCTCGGCACTCGCCGCAGGGGTCGTGGACAAAGTTATGTGTTTCATCGCACCGAAACTCATCGGCGGACAGAATGCCCCTGGACCGATCGGGGGTGTAGGAATCCGCAGTTTAACCGATGCAACGAACCTACAGCGAGTAAGCATCACACCGATTGCTGAACACAACTTTCTAATTGAGGGGTATCTATAGCATGTTCACCGGGATCGTCGAAGAACTCGGAACGATTAGAAGCATACAGGTTAAATCTCAAGATGCTATCGTTGAGATTCAGGCGACCGATGTTCTCAGTGATGCGAAAGTCGGCGACAGCATCTCCATTGACGGTGCCTGTCTGACGATCCGTTTCCTCACATCCGAAACATTCACCGTGGATGTATCCGCGGAGACCTTGCGTCGCACGACTTTAGGTGAACGGAAGGGAGGAGAGCACGTCAATTTAGAACGTTCACTCCGACTCAGCGATAGATTGGGCGGACACCTCGTCCTCGGACACGTTGATGAGGTCGCGACAATCCGCTCGTGGAAAGATGAGGGGGATGCCTCTGTGATGCAGATAACAATGAGTCGCACCGCCAGACCTTATGTCGCATACAAAGGATCCATCACCGTTGATGGTGTCAGTTTAACGGTATCAAATGTCCACGCGGATGCCTTTGAAGTCACGCTGATTCCGCACACAAAAGACGTTACGACCTTCGGAACAAAACGGACAGGTGATACGGTTAACCTCGAAGTCGATATCGTCGCGCGTTATCTCGAAACGCTGTTAAAAAATACCGAAGAGGAGACAGAGTTGCGTAAACAATCCTCTTCTGAAACCCTTAATTTAAGCTTTTTAGCGAAACACGGCTATATCGATTAAATGGTTTTCAGCACGGGTTGCTACGCAATCTTTTCAGTTTTTAGTCATTGTTAAGAGGTTTTCGTTTAACAAAGGTTGCCTCTTGTTCCGATAACCATTAAATCACAGAAGGCGTCATTTAACGCTTGGCGTATAATTAATAAAATGTCAGACACATTTAATACCATTCCTGAAGCACTCTCTGCAATCCGAGACGGTGAAATGATCATCGTCATTGATGACCCCGATCGCGAGAACGAAGGTGATCTCATCATGGCGGCAGAAAAGGTGACAGCAGAGCGGATCAATTTCATGGCGAAATTCGGCAGAGGGTTGATATGCCTACCGACCTGTTCAGAACGCCTTGCCGAACTTGAACTCCACCCTATGGTAGCGTCCAACACTGCGCAAATGCAGACCGCCTTCACAGTCACCATCGATGCGAAAGAGGTGACAACCGGTATCTCTGCACAAGAACGCGCCTATACCATCCGGAAATTCGTTGAGTCCAACGCTGAACCCGCAGACTTCGTCCGACCCGGACACATCTTCCCCTTAGAAGCAAAACCCGGAGGCGTCCTCCGACGCGCAGGGCATACCGAAGCCACTGTCGATTTAGCGCGAATGGCAGGGCTATACCCAGCGGGGGTCCTCTGTGAAATACTCAACGAGGACGGCAGCATGGCACGCGTCCCTGAACTCATGGAATTTGCCGCGCAACACCAGCTCATAATCATCACGATTGCTGACCTCATCGCATACCGGCGTGAGACAGAAACACTGATCCGACGCGTCGCAACCGCTGATATACCAACCGCACACGGTGAATTCAAACTATACGCCTACGAAAGCACCGATACAGGCGGTGAAACCGTAGAGGGAGATAAAACGCACATTGCTCTCACAAAAGGAGATTTGACCGATCCATCTCCAATTTTGGTCCGAGTACACTCGCAATGTCTCACGGGCGATGTTTTCGGATCCCTGAGATGCGATTGTGGCGAACAACTCGAAATCGCGCTTAAAACCATCGAGCAGGAAGGCAGAGGTGTCCTTGTCTACATGCGACAAGAGGGTAGAGGCATGGGACTCAAAGGGAAACTCAGGGCATATCAGTTACAAGACAACGACGGATTAGACACCGTCGAAGCCAATGAACATCTTGGGTTCCCCGCAGATCTGCGTGATTACGGCATCGGGGCACAGATATTGGCCGATTTAGGCGTTCAGAAAATGCGATTGATGACAAACAACCCGCAAAAGGTTACAGGATTGTCAGGACACGGACTTGAAATCGTCGAACGGATCCCGTTGCAAACCAAGCCGAATGCATTTAACCGCCGATATTTAGAAACCAAACGTTCCAAACTCGGCCACCTCCTCCTACATGAGGAATAAAGAATGGAGAGTGTAGGGGCAGCCCTTGTGGCTGACCTCCCATAAAAATATGCCAAACGTTTATGAAGGACATCTTCTCGGCGAAGGTCTCACGTTCGGTATCGTCGTCAGCCGATTTAATAGTTTCGTCACCGAAAAACTCCTCGCTGGTGCCTTGGATGCCCTAAAACGGCACGGCGTCGATTTGGATTCTGTCGATGTTTTCTGGACCCCCGGTGCCTTTGAAATTCCGGGAATTGCCAAACGTCTCGCAGACAGCGAACGCTATGACGTCGTCCTCTGTCTCGGGGCAGTTATCCGAGGAGCGACCCCCCATTTTGATTATGTCGCCGCCGAAAGCGCGAAAGGAATCGCCAACGTCTCATTCAACACCAACATTCCCGTTATCTACGGTGTCATCACCACAGATACAATAGAACAAGCACTTGAACGCGCCGGTATCAAGGCAGGGAACAAAGGGTCTGAAGCCGCTATCGCAGGAATCGAGACCGCTAACCTTTACAAAGCAATTGAAAAGGCGATTACATAACTGATAACTATAAAATATATGATTGCAATTATAGATTACGAAGCCGGGAACCTTACGAGTGTTGCGAGAGCCTTAACACACCTCGGATATAAAAACGAAATTACATCTGCCGCAGAAAAGATACTCACTGCTGAACGCGTCATTTTCCCCGGGGTCGGTGCCGCAAAAGCCACGATGCAAACACTACAGAAACGCGGATTGAACCAGGTCCTCGCAGACTGCTACCGCACAGGTAAACCGATGCTCGGTATCTGCATCGGTATCCAAATCCTCTTTGAACACAGCGAGGAAGAGGATGCCGAATGCTTAAACCTTCTACCGGGACGTGTAAAGAAATATCCTACGACAGATACAGAAACACAAACCGAAACACTCAAGGTGCCACAAATCGGTTGGAACGAAGTGTATCAGACGAAACCGCACGCAATTTTTGAAGGTGTTCCGAATCCCGCACACTTCTATTTCGTCAATTCCTACTATCCTGAGCCAGCATCAGAGGATATCGTCATCGGAAAGACGACGTATGGTCTTGAATTCTGTAGCGCGATTGCCCACGAGAATCTCATTGCAACACAGTTCCACCTTGAAAAGAGTGGGAGCGTTGGTCTAAAGATGCTCAATAACTTTCTAAAAGAATAGCCATCAGCAAATTGGCTCTCTGCAAAGAGGTGTTCTCGTGAATCTACCCTCTCTTTCTACTGGCTGATTGCTGACCGCTGACTGCCCCAAAAAAATGCTAACATTCTTTCTCGCAGTCTTTGTGCTTCTCATTAACGTCAGTGTGCATCTGTTCCAGATATCGGAGTACTATCCGGCGATAAGTCACTGTTATTATGGCGTGATCGTTCTGTCAGTTTTTTACACGAAACCTCGCGGGCAGAACATTTTATTCGGGATTACGACCGTAGCCAATTGGATTTACGTCTTCCGTTATCCGAACCACACTGAAAGTATTATCATAGCATTGCTCTATCCGTTTGTCGCCTATGGCGTTATCCGCATTATTCGACACTTACAAACCCAAAGGCGTAGTAGGGTCGAACAGATAGAGGAGATAAACAGTGTCAACGCAAATTTAGAAAAACAGGTCCGGGACATCTCTACACTTTTTGAGGTCAGCCAATCCGCGAATGCCAATCTTGATCTGGAGGGGCTCTTTGAGCGAATCATTGAAATTCTATCCAAGCGACTCGGTATCTACCGCGGGGCTTTGCATCTCTATGAAAACGGGCAGGTCGTTACTTCCACAGAAGTTGTTTTAGGGCTTACACCCGCAGAGATGAAACGCGGTACCGACAATCAGATAGAAGATATCCAAAAACAGGTGCTCGCATCAGGGAAAGCGATAGGCGTTCCACAAACCCGAAGCCCACTGAGTTCCATTAAACTCTTTGAGCCGGAACGCGTTGAATCCAAAGACGGGATAGCTTTCTGGTGCATTCCGATTATCGTAGAGGAAAACGTCATTGGGACACTGACGATCGATAAAGCCTCTGATGAATTCTCCGCTGAGGATGACCGGCGACTCTTGACAATTATCGCCTCCATTATCGCACAGCGCGTCAAAATCCAACAGACAATTGATGCCCTCGTTGAATCCGAACGCATGGCGACCTTGGGGCGGTTGGTCCGAACTATCGCACACGAGGTCCGAAATCCTTTAGGGAGCATCCGACTCGGCACACAACTGCTTCAACACAGCGACGCAGAGTTCGGTTCAGCGGAAGCACGCCATCATGATGATCGTGATCGCGCGACTTTCGAGCCAGTCGAAACCTATTCTGGAGACATCCAACTCTCTCAAAATGAGATTGAGGAATACACAGGAATCATTATAAAAGAGGTGGACAGGCTAAACCGATTCATTGAACAATTACTTGCCTTCAGTAAACCCGCGATGGAGGTCGCAAAACTGAGCGATATCCATCAACTCCTTGAGAGTAGCTTGGCTATCTGCCGACCAGAGTTGGAACTTCGCGCGACGACAGTCATCACGCAATACGGCGACTGCCCAGAGGTCAATGTCAATGCGGATGGGATTACACAGGTGCTTCTGAATCTATTCTACAACGCCATAGAAGCAATGGACACAGATGGAACTTTGACAATTCAGACAGAATACGTCCCAGAAACGGAAACCGTGCGCGTCCGAGTTCAAGATGATGGACCCGGGATTCCATCTGAAGATATACCCATGCTGTTCGATCCGTTTTATACCACTAAACAGAAAGGGACGGGGTTAGGACTTTACATCAGCCAAAAAATTCTCGCCGAACACCGAGGTGGCATTGAAGTCGATGCCAACCTTGAGGTAGGGACAGCGTTTGTCATGTCACTTCCCGTATAGATGTGTTTACACACGTATAATGCAACAGAGCGGAATCATAGCGAACCGCAAGTAAAATTAAAAATATAGTCCCAAGCAACGCGCCGGGACGGCTCAACGGAGAGCACGTGAAAGTATCAAAATGCCTTATCGAACCCCAAGGAAAATTAAAAAATGTCAAATCTTGTGTTGATTGCTGACGACGACGACAGCCTCAGACAAATACTCGCCGCGACGCTCCAGAGAGCAGGCTATGAGACACTCAAAGCCCGAAGTGGAGCGGAGACGCTCGCCTGTATCAAGGAAACGAATGTTGATGTCATTCTGCTTGACATTTGGTTAGGGGATGCCAACGGAATTGAACTCATCGAGGACATTCAGGGGCACAATACCACCGCATCTATTATTATAATCACTGCCCACGGAACGACTCAGACTGCTATCGATGCCGCAAAGCAACGCGCCTATGGATACCTCACAAAACCAATTGATCAGCGACAATTGCTTGAGCTTGTATCGCGCGCTGCGGATGCCAGCAACCAAACGAAAAACGTCAAGACATCTACAACGCCTATTGATGTGGAGGGGCAGGGGAGAATGGTCGGTCAAAGTCCGGCAATGCAGGAAGTCTATCATAAAATTGGACGCGCTGCCGTCAGTGACGAAACAGTCCTCGTTTTAGGTGAAAGTGGAACGGGCAAAGAACTTGTCGCCCAACTCATCCATCAAAACAGTGACCGATCCCAAAATCCATTCGTCGTTGTTGATTGTGGTGCCATGCCTTCGAGTCTTATTGAAAGCGCGCTCTTTGGACACGTCAAAGGTGCCTATACCGATGCACATACCGCAAGGAAGGGGAAATTTCAACAGGCAGACAGCGGGACAATCTTTCTCGATGAAATCGGTGAATTGCCGATTGAAGTTCAGATGAAATTGTTGCGCGTCCTACAAGAACGAGAGGTTGAACCGATGGGCGGGACCGAGACCCACGCGGTTGACGTCAGAATCATCGCGGCAACCAACCGACGACTGGAAACCGCGATTGAGCAGAAAGCCTTCAGGGAGGACCTCTACTATCGTCTCAACGTCATTCCCATTTCCTTGCCACCTCTACGAGAGCGAAAAGGGGACATCCCGGAACTCATAGATCTGTTCATTCGCAGGTTCGTTGAAGAATACCAACTCCCCAAAATCGGCATCTCCGCGGAAGTCACAAAACTTCTTACAGCGCATGAGTGGCCCGGGAACGTGCGCGAATTAGAAAATGCCATCAAACGAGCACTCGTCATGTGTTCAGGGCAAATGTTATTACCTGAGCATTTCGATCCGATACTCGAAAAATCGATCCCTGCCAGTGAACTGGGAAATCTTGACACACAAATTTATAATTTGCTTCAAGCGCACATTCAGCACTATATGGAATCCGAGACATCGCCAGACGAACTGTATGCTGAAATTCGAGCGATCTTTGAGAAACCGCTCTTTAAGATCGTGCTTGAGCATACCAAAGGAAATCGGAGCAAAGCGTCAGACATCCTTGGGATTAACCGGAATACGCTCCATACAAAACTTGTTGAATACAATCTCGTTTTTGAGAAAATATAGGCGTGTTCTCTTCATTAGAAAAATATATGTCTTAAACTAATTTTCGTAACCGTAGTCCGTAATGAAATTATGCCTTAAATGGCATAATTTGTCTTTGCTTTACATTTGGAGGTGTTTTTGCTTGGGGGTTTCCCCTAGATATACGTAAAGGAACTTCAAGCCTGAAACCTACCTGTCCGAACCGCAAGGTAAAATTAAAAATCCGCAAGGAATAATTAAAAAATGGATTTAGGAAAAGTGATTGGAACCATCGTCGCAACTCGAAAAGACCCGAGTTTAGAAGGTTCACGCCTCCTCATCGTGCAACCCTTGGACGAAAAACGCGACCCCATTTCTGAACCGCTCGTCGCTGTGGATACGCTCCACGACGCAGGCGTTGGCGAAACGGTCTACTATGTTACCGGCGGCGATGCCGTAAGTGTCACTCCCGGTAAGCGGATGCCGGTCGATGTTGCCATAGTTGGTATCGTCGATTCTATTTCGCTGGTCGACACAGAGAACGGCGGTCAGCCGTCAGAGGAATAACGATCAGCAGTCAGTTGGCAGTAGCGGGAAACGTGTGGAATTCACGCAACACGTAACTGCCACACATCTTAACCGATAACCGGAGATCGATAAGAAATAAAAAAATGTACATTGCCAAAGTAATCGGAAAAGTCGTTTCTATCGTTAAACATCCTGCATACGAAAATCGTACACTACTGCTCATCCAACCGTTGAGCGTCAAATCTCAACTCGTTCGCACCCCAACGATTGCTGTCGACTATGTCGGTGCTGGTGAGGGGGATACAGTGATAGTCGGTGCAGGTCCCGGTGTAGCACAAGAGGTATTCGGCATTGAAGACGCACCGATCCGAGAACTCGTCATGGGGATTGTCGATCGGGTTGATATAACACTTCAGGAGGAACCAACATGAGACGCATGACGCTAATTATCTGCTGCCTCATAGCGATCTGCTTACACCTCAATGCGTGTAGAGTTGCACAGGTGTTATCCACACAGTATAGCGAAAATATAGCGAGTGCCGCCTACGGCACCGAAGCAAACCATCCCGGCATGAACGATGGAAGTTTGGAAACGCTGGCAACACTCCCGGCGCGCAATGAGCGGAATTTCATCATCAGATTCGCTGAGGTCCATCCGGTCCGAAAAATTATTATTCACAATAGCAACCTCTTCCGGTTCGAGATGGATTACCTGAACCCTGAAACCGGCGAATGGGAGACTTTTCATACAGTCATTCAGCGACGCAATATCGGCGATGAACGGGCACAAGCCGAATTCGTCTTTGACAGGTTGAACTTCCAAACGAAGATGATTCGCGTCGCCGTTACTCGAACTGTTGATGATGTCATTGTGAATAAAATAGTAGCGGAACCCGGTGACAAAATCGTTGACCGGCGGACAACACTCGTGGGTCAATACTATCCACACTATCGCGTTATGCAACCCGCAATCGCCCAAATCCGAGAGATTGAAGTCTATCACCTCGCCGATAATAAGTAGGGAACTGTCAGTAATCAGCAATCAGCATCGAGGGATAGGGTGGAAGGATGGGTACCCACTCTTCCACCCTTCCAATCTTCCATTCCCCACATTATTTAAAGAAAAACGAAACCTATCGCAACAAACACTGTAAAAAGGTCCATCTGATTACGGATATGAGAATGAAACTTCATCCCATAGCACTGCGCGCGCCTGCGTATAAACGGTTACCACTCCTATTAATAACGTTCTTCCTTTGTTTTAATATCTTCCCCCTTCCCATCCTGAACCCGGAAACCGATTCTTTTGGGCTCGCAGCTGCAGCACCGACTTCCTTAAGAAACCAAAGTGCTCGCACTTTGACAAGTAACAGCGCAAAAACCCGAAGAGAGATTGAATTAGTCAGTAGTACCTTGCAGGGTGTAACGATCCAACTCATCATCCCTAAATCCGATTTCCTTCTCGAAAACAGCGGAATGGCAGTCGGCAGTCAGCAGTCGGCAGTCAGCAAGGACACTTTGTTAAACGCAGATCTCTTTGCCGAAAGCCGAGAGCCGAAAGCCGAGAGCCAATCTATATCTTTTCCTGGATGTAACTTCACTACCGAATTCGGAACACTGCACCTCCCGATGCAATCTACACTTATAAGTGTTCCACCCGACGTTGATTTCCAATTGCGGGTGATTGATAAGGATTTCAGCACACGTAAAATAGAAGCACTCCCTCTCACGTCAGCCAAACAAAAGGATAGTTTCTTCCCTGCGCGTCTCGCAGAAATCGGAGAAGCGGGTTGGATCCGAGAGAATCGCGTCCTCCCGATTCAAATGAATCCTGTCCAGTACAATCCTGTCCGGCGTGAAGTCAGACTCTACCACCGACTCGTTGTAGAAGTGCGCTTTCGCGGGACTCGGATGTCTGTACAACCTAACGTGTTATCGACGACACCGATCGGTTCACATACCGAATCCACGGTATTTGACGCAATTTTCGCTGATATGCTCGTTAACCCACAGAGTGCCACGAAATGGCGTTCCCGCCCTATTTCACCAGGAACAGCGCGAGCACCAGCGGCACCAAGCGTTCCATTCACAGGACCCCGCTATAGAATCAGGGTCACCGACTCTGGAATGTACAGCATTACGGCGCAGGATCTCGCAGCTGCCGGTGCCAATTTAGAAACGATAGTTCCAAGAACATTGACACTGACAAATAAAGGGAAACAGATACCGATTTTTGTCCGTGGCGAAGACGACAAAAGATTCGACCCAACAGACGAAATCATCTTCTATGGGGAACGTCAGCACGGAGAAAATAGTTATATCGATCCCTATTCCGATGA
Source organism: Candidatus Poribacteria bacterium (assembly GCA_021295715.1). Classification (NCBI taxonomy): domain Bacteria; phylum Candidatus Poribacteria; species Candidatus Poribacteria bacterium. Next base: position 13,229 of record JAGWBV010000029.1, read on the forward strand.
GAACATCTATTGGCTTTCTTGGGGGGCAGGACCAGGGATCCGAATGGCTACAAAGACCTCACTCCCAAAAGCAAATAACGCGCAAACTTACCGGTGGTTTCTCACACGCGCACATATTGAGAAAGACCTACAGTTCAGACGTTTCCGTAATGTGAACCTAACAGCAAGCCAGACATATATAGAATTTAGTCAAGGGTTATTACAGCGTCAGTTTACGCTGACCGAGCTGCCACCGCTTCCAGATGACAGCTGGTTCTGGTCCCAACTCGCCGCTCCCGCATTGAAAACATTCACCTTCAAGCTTCCAGGTGTCTCTGAGACAGCGCTACCTACAACAGTCCGAATCAGCCTGCACGGGAGATCCAACACGCCGCACCTATGTACGATTTGGCTAAACGATAAAATCGAATTTGGGGAAGCCCGCTGGAATGGCGAAACCGAATACCAAATTCATAACCAAGATATACCGCAGTCGTTTCTTAATGAAGGACAAAACGCGATTCGAATTACAAATCCCGGTAACCCTGAAGCCCCTATCGATATTATCCTGTTCAATTGGCTTCAAATCGACTATTGGCGTGATTTTGAAGCAGAAACGGATGTGCTACCCTTTGCAATTACCCCATTCCGGGACGAAACAGGTGCTGTAAACGCAAGTTTCGAGGTCGAATTAAAGAACTTTTCCGTCCCAAATATCGAAATTTATGGCATCGACGGCACACGTTACGTAGGCTTATCCGCGCTTGTTGACGAAGATGTTCCTGGAACGTATCGGGTCTTCTTCCGCTCGTCCCAAATTCGTCCTAAAGCCGCGGACGATCCTACGATCCAATACATTGCCCTCACCCCGAACCAGTTCCAAAAACCGAATATCTCGGTAGACACGGCATCCGATCTGCGCAGCACGCACAACGCGGCGGACTACATTATCATTACACATGACCACTTTATTCACGACGTTCAGCCACTCGCCGACTATCGCGCCCAACAAGGACTACGCACCAAAGTTGTTGATGTCCAAGACATCTACGATGAATTTAATGAGGGCATTCTCAATCCCAAGGCTATCCGTGAATTCCTCAATTACGCCTATCACAATTGGCAGCCCCCTGCTCCGACCTATGTCTTTCTCATAGGCGATACAAATATCGATATCAAAAATAAACCTAATTTCGTCCCGACGATGCAGGTGCAAATCCCAGGCTACGGATCCAGTGGGTCCGACCATCAATTTGTTACATTTCGAGGGGAAGATAGTTTTCCAGACATGCTTATCGGTAGAATGCCCGCGAATAATCGCGTAGATCTCCGCATATTCATCGAACGCACCATCAGTTATGAGACTTCCGCTTCAGTCGGTTCTTGGCACAAACGGTTCCTCATGCTCGCAGGTTCAGATCTCAGATTCCACTGGCAAACCAGTCAGCTTATCACCCACAATCAGCTGAATGCCAGATACGAAACCCAACGTATCTACGCCCCCCATACGGACGAACCAACTTTGAGTGACGATACTGTCCTTACCCCTATCGGTAGGCGGGTGATCGACGGCTTTAATGACGGTGCGAGTATAGTGAACTATATTGGACACGGTGGCGGCGGTATATGGTCATCCAGCCGGATGCTCGACTTTGCAGATCCCGAACAGAACTTAACCAATATTTCACAACTCCCCTTCGTTATCAGTATGACCTGCTACACAGGGGCGTTTGAAGGGAATAAAAACAGTCTCGTTGAAGAACTCCTGCGCTCGGAAAACGGTGGTGCCATCGCCGTCATCGCCGCAACCAGTATTGGACTGTTAGATGGCGACTATATACTGAATGCCGAAATATTTGACGTTATCTTCAACAAGCAGACCCGCAATTTCGGTGCCATCCTCGGACAGGCGAAAACCCAGTTCCTCATCAATGCGCCCAGATTCCTTGATCTCGCCGAAGTCTTCACGCTTTTCGGGGATCCAGCGACAAACTTGAAAATACCGAGCAATGAGATTCAGGTCACCGCAGACATTAGTCCCCAGCAAGGACGAAACGCCTCTCACGGAGATACTTTTCTCTCCGTTTCCGGGACGCTATCGGATAGGAACTTTAATGGAGATGCCGAAATTACTGTTGTCCCGACAACTGAAACCGCACTTTCAAAAGATATAAAACTGGAACCGGAAATCGTTTCTATCGCCAATGGACAGGTCAACACGGAAATACGGGTACCCGCTGATCCCGACTTTGATGTCGGGGCTGTCCAGATTTACGCATGGGATGCAGATGAAGAGGCTTTAGGGCATGCAACCTACAAGGTCTTAGATCGGTATGTCAAAAACGTCCGTCTTACACCTTTTCCCGTTGACTTAAATCAGCCCACGCACCTTTACGCAGAAGTCGTTGACGAAGATGCTATTGACCAAATAATGCTCTATTGGAGTTTGGATGGTCACGAATTCTTTACAATCCCCGTTGTGCCGCATAGAGGCACTACCTATAGGAGTGAGCGACCTATCCCCGGATATTCCACCGAGGAAATTATCGATTATTACGCCGAGATTAAAGTTAAAAGTGGGCGAGCATTTCAAACCGAGCTTATCACTTACGATGTGGGATATGAGGAAATTGACATTGACCTCCTCCTGTTAAATCAAACCCTTACATGGGATACAACACCTCCCTTTACACTCTCAGTCCAAATCCGAAACCCAGAGAACCAAACGGTTCAAAACGTACCTGTCCAGTTCTATGTAAAGACGTTGAGCGGTGACACCGATATCTCCAATACAAACGTCAACCTTGCGTCAATACTCACCGCACTCCAAGGTGCTACGCCAATCGGAGATCTCCAGATACTTCCCGAAGTTCTACCGGGGAGTCAAGTTGTCGTAAGCGTTCCGTGGCAACCGCCACCCGGTGAATATCTTGTCATAGCCTACGTAGATCCGCCATCTGCTGAACTGCCAAACGGAAGTATCATTGAAAAACGTGAAAGGAATAATTGGGCATCGAAACAGTTCTCGGGCAATCGTATCATTCTTACACCCGAAACGCTCGATCAGCCCATCCAGAGTCCAGATGGTATCTTTCGTATTGCTGTTCCGTCTGGCAGTGTGGAAACAGGTGCCGTCCTGACTTATAGCGAAGAAGCTCTTACCGTTACCAACCAACCCGATATTACAGCAGTACTCTCAACGTCTGTCCTCGCCTATCAATTTGACGTGGAGGCATTGGGGTTGCAAAACCTTCCTACACTGGCGGTAACCGCCACTTTCCAAAAAGTGGGAGAGAACTCCGATTCCCGAAAAGATGCTCATATCTATCAGCGCGACAGTGACAACGGGAATTGGATTCGTGTCGGCGAGGAAGTCAAACTGCCGGGGACATTTGCGTTGCTCTCACATAATGACACAAGTCCACCCGCACTTGAGTTAACCCTCGACCACCAAGGTTTCGTCGATGGCGACTATATCTCCGATACACCAACGATCTCAGTGCGGATTGAGGACGCAAACGGGATTGATCCACGTTCAGAGAATATGATCCTCACCAAAAACGGTGAAAACGTGCCGCAAGATGAGTATGTGATTGCAGCATCGCCGACGAACAACAATCTACTCCTGATTACCTACACGCCGGTCCTGGAACCCGGTGAATACCGCATCCGTTTACAGGCACAAGACGCAAACGGCAATATCTCAGATACGGAGCGCACTGCGACTGTCGCTGGGGAATTTGAAATCAAAAATATTGCCAACTTCCCGAATCCTTTTCTGCCCGGAAGCGGCACTTACTTCGCTTATTACCTCACGGGAAGTGCGGACGAAGTCAGCCTGAAAATCTACACGATTACAGGTCGCCGTATCATCGCCATTGACACACTCGATGCGTCCGTCTCCTTCAACGAATTCCACTACGACGGCTATGACGGTGATGGCGAACCGCTTGCGAACGGGGTCTATCTCTACAAATTTACCGCCCGAAAAGGGGATATCCGCAAACAGAAGGTCGGAAAAATCGCCGTGCGGAAGTAGCACAGCAATTTATAGTAAAGTCGAAAAATATGTAGACGGTAGGAGCGGTTTCCTAACCGTTCCATAGGTGTCAATTTAAAAAAAGGGTGGTTTTCCCATCTCCCAGGTCCGGTAGGTGCGGTTTCCCAACCGCACCGGATCGTCCAAAAAAGGCGTGAAATTCGATAATTTCTTAAAACTGAATAACCCTACTGGGAGGCTGGATCCACTTGACAAATTGTCTCTTCTCCTGAAAATCCTAAAATCTTGTAAATCCTGATTCTGACGACTCTTCTTCACCCTTACCAAAATCCGCGCAATCCCTATAATCCGTGAAAATCCGCAATTCAGATTTTTCCTTGATACATCACTGCTTTTCTGGTATAACTTAATAAAGTGAAGAGAGAGGATGAAGCCTGTTCTACACCAAAGCCGGGTCTATCAATTTCGGTTTGACTTTCTTATTCTACCAGAAAGGTCCTACCGATATCGACAAAATTTGAGGAGGTGAAACCTATGAGATCTATTGAAAACCAACAAACCCATGTCAATCCTCAGCCAGAACACAAAGGTGAGAACACACAATTTCAGCGCGCCACAATTCTCGATCCTGTCTATGAGGAACCCTACATCGCACACCTCGAAAAAGAATCTGTTGGATGGCACGGATGGATGCCTCAATTTCCTGAAGTCGAATGCACGGCAAAAACGAAAAAAGAACTCCTGAACACGCTTGCAATCAGACTCCGTGAAGCGCTGCAGGCACGTGAGGACGCTTGGGATAAACAGCTTGAAGCGGACATAGAAGCGGGAAAATTGGAGCATCTACGAGAGGACGCACGCCGCGCAAAAAAGGCTGGAAAACTCATTGATCTATAAGACAACGCCTGAGTTCTGGGAGTATTATCACAGACTGCCACAGGACATTCAAAGACGCGCTGATAAACAATTTCAACTTCTAAAGCAGAATCAGAGCCATCCGTCACTTATGTTTAAAAAAACGCGACGATCGAATTATTGGTCCGCAAGAGTTAACGACGACTATCGTGCAATCGCAATCCAAGATGGACAGGTTTTCACTTGGGTTTGGATCGGAAAACACGGCGAATACGACCGCCGGATTTAAAACAAGAAATCCGTATAATCCGTGAAAATCCGCGATTCAGACAAGTTACCCCCGCCCAAACACCAAGACATCGTAATACTGTCCACTATACGTGAATTGGTCTTTGAACCTTCCCTCACAGGTGAATCCGACATCTTCCAAAACCGCCGCCTTCTTCTCAGCACCACTGTCAACATAACACTGAACCTTCACATCAGGAAACACTACCGCTGAAAGCAACGCCGGAACAGCGTCCGCAAAATTCGGATGAAAAAAGAGATCCAACCCAGCAGTCGCTGGGTGCCAACGCGTATCGCGACCGACAGTTGCCCATCCGACAATCGCGCCCTCCGACGAAATTAGCAATTTCGCATCATCGTAGACATCTGCTGCTTCCAAATCGTGTTTGAAGCTGAGAAACCCGCCCTCAAGATTCGTGGGACCGTAAACATTCCACTTAAGACTCCGCAGCGTGTCCCATCCGACAATACCTGATAACGCCGTGACTTTCGGCCAATCGTGCCATTCCACGGGCTTCGGATATGCAGATGTAGGCGCGAAATAGCGTTTCTCGAAGTCTTCATTCACCTGATACTTCATAAAACCGGATTCTGAATAGACACTCTCAAATCCGAAACTATGATAGATGTAATACGGCGGGCTATTGTAGCCCGTCCCGAGATAAAGTCCCCTGCCTGACCGTTGTCGGAAATCCTCCATCTGATACCCCATCACACCTTTGCACGCGCCTTTTCTCCGCTGCTCTGGAAGCGTGAAAACGTGTCCTAAAATACCGACCCCTTCATACTCGACTGTCATGATGTTGGTAATCACATTTCCGTCAAGTTTGCCGACATAGAAACGCGTCTCTAACGCATCAAGCACCTCCATGACACACCGCTCAATGTGCCACTTATAGTTACCCGGCTTATGTCCAAGGAATTGCTTCAGCTCCTCGGCATAGTGTGCGTCGGGGGCGGTAATCACACCGACTTCCATCCGAGTTTATCGTACATAACCACCTCTAAACAATTTTAAGAAACAAATTTTAGGTTTTGAGGAAGGATGGAAGAAGGAGGGAAGGAGGGATGACCAGCCTTCCAATCTTCCAGTCTTCCACCCCACTTGCGGATTCAAAACGTGAAGGTTAATATTGAAACTTGCTTAGATTAACCTTAAGAAATAAAATTGCACCACGCTGAAAAATATGATATACTTAAAATGGCTTGAGGTCAAGCCTGAATGCTTGTATTGTAGGCATTAATATAGGTGTGCTGTGTAGTAGGCACATGCCAAGGTGAAACGGAGGAACTATGGAGACAGAACAGACGCTGGTTCTCATCAAACCGGACGGTGTTCAACGCGGGCTTATCGGTGAAGTCATTACCCGCTATGAACACAAGGGACTCAAAATCGTTGGAATGAAATTGTTGCAGCTCCCGCGCGACACAGCAGAAAAACTCTATGCTGTCCATCAGGGCAAGTCTTTTTACGATGTACTTATAGAATTCATGACTTCAGCGCCTATTGTTGCCTTAGCGGTTGAAGGGCGCGACGCAATAGAATTGGTACGCATCCTTAACGGGGAAACCGACCCAAAGAAGTCGCAACCCGGAAGTATCCGAGGCGATTTCTCAATCAATATCACGCATAACGTCGTGCACGCATCGGACTCTCTCAGGAGTGCTGAGCGTGAATTGGAGATCGTGTTCGCTCCAGATGAACGTTACAATTATCACCGAATAGATGAAACAATCCTGCATCCTTCGGTGGTATAACCGATACGCATCAAACTACGTTTTTTATTCACCACGCACAGTTCCAAAATCTTATTTCGAGAACTTTTGTGCAAAAAACACGAAAAACAGATGGAGGTCAAAACAATTGAAAACTCTTAATGTATGCGCGCTTATCCTTATGCTGACCCTTGGATTCGCTTTCAGCGTCCATGCCGCGAAAAGCGACTGTGAAAACATAGATGGCGACGGCGCGAAGCCTATTAAAGAGGTCGCTAAAGAAGATGCTGGGAAGCAGAACGACTATGACGAGGTTGTCGAAGAAGATGACCGCAAGGGTGTTACCTATCTGGCTTTCATTGGCGGCAGCACACCAAAACCGAATAAGTGTGGACTTAATCCCAAAAACTCGGAAGCTGAATGGACGGGGTGGGGCGGTCCCCTTGATGTAGACAACGCGACTATCGGTGAAGGTGGCGGTACCCGTAACCATATCGTGATTGGTGGTATCTACTTTGAACGCGGGATCGGCTCGCATGCCATTGCAACCATGATCTACGATCTTGGTGGAGACAATTACCTCAAGTTTGAAGGCTACGTCGGTATGTCAGACGAGAAAGATCCAGTAGAATGTAACCACGGTGGTAGTAGCGATTTCATTTTTAGTGTTGACGGAAAAGAGGTTTTCAAATCCGATACACTGCAAGGCACCGATGGCGGAAAACAGGTTGAGGCTGTGAAAGTGGAATTTGACATTCCTGCCAACGCGAAAGAACTTGAAATCATCATGGGTGATGGCGGCGACGGAATCGGCTGCGACCACTCCGCGATTGGCGATGCCAAACTCCTCAATGCCCAAGCACTTGCCGTTGAACCCGCTAACAAACTTCCGACAATCTGGGGACATTTGAAAGATAGTTATTAGACGCTGAGAATCTTTTGACCATTGTAACAGAGGGAAATTCTAAACAATGTTCTTAAACCTGATTTAGAAAAGCCACAATGTGTACAAACATATCAGGCTTTGCTGAGTCAGGTTTTTTCTTGCAATTTCGTGCTATATACGTTATCATAATTAAAAGTAGGATATCAATCTTAATCCCGTAGACGTGCGTTTCAAGCACGCTCTCGGCAAACATAAGAAGGAATTAATTATGAAAAAGGTATTATTAACGCTCGGCGTGATATGTTTCAGCCTCATCGCTGTTCATATCAGCACCGCCGAGATTGACTTCGATACTGCGGTCGGTATCTGGCTCTTTGATGAAGGCAAAGGCGGTGTCGCTAAAGACATATCAGGTGAAGGAAACGACGGCGAAGTCGTTAAAGCCCCATGGGTAGATGGTAAATTCGGCAAGGCTCTCGAATTTGATGGCAAAGCCGGATGTGTCAAGACTGGAGCGAAACTTCTTGAGGCACTCGAAGAATTCACGATTCTTTCATGGATACAAAGCACGGACGATCCACCCGCACGGACTGGACTCGTCGGACAGAACAACGCACCGGAGTTCGGCTTTATTACGACAAATGAGCTGAGCCTCTGGACCCCCTCGGCTGGCTTGACGAATAATCCTTGGAAACACAAACACGGTGATGGTAATTGGCATCACGTCGGGTGTGTCGCTACGCAGGATTACGTCCATACTTATATCGATGGTGAATACGTTGAACAGAAGGGGAAGTGGGCGAATCACGGCGCAGCGCCGTTTGATGTTAACATCGGGGGATGCGGAGTCTGGGATCCAGGTGGAAACTTTTTCCCGGGTCTCATGGACGAAGTCATGATTTTCCACTCAGCATTGGAACAAGAAGATATTCAGGAGTTAATGGACAAAGGCTATGTAAATTATTTGGCTGTTGACCCCGAAGGTAAACTTGGTACAACCTGGGGGAAAATTAAAGCAACGCATCATATGAGTCAATAGCCTCTCCTTTTTTTATGCTCGTAGACGGACTGGGTATCGTAAATTCCGCAGTCCGTCTACGAGTAACCTTTCCGATCACATAATTCTACACTTTACTATAAAATTAGTTTAAAAAAGCAGCCTGCAACAACGGCGCAGGCGGATCTACCCCAACCCTTTTTAAAGTTCCAACCCGTATATCTCTCCGCAAGGTAAAATTAAAAATCTACCTTGATTCATGCAGTTCCCTGAGTTTGTCTAACGCAACCTTGTTCCTCGGCTCTAATTCTAAAACCCGTTCAAAGATACCAATCGCCTCTGATATATTCCCAAGTTCCTGATAAGCAACACCTAAAGCACCATAAGCGCGGACGTGCGTCGCCTCGATTGCGATTACCTTTTTAAAGAGCGAAACGGCTTCGAGGTAATTCTCCTTCATCAGAGAAATTAAGCCGAGTCTATAAATGGCTTGGACATCCGTTGCGTCATGCGTGATAACCTGTTTGTAGTGCGGTTCCGCTGCTGTATAACGCCGTGTTTTCCAATAGGCACCGGCAAGATCGCGATGCACGGACAGTTGAGATGGCACGAGTTTAAGTGCATCCTGATAGTGTCGAATTGCCTCTCCAAGCTGCCCTGTGTTCTCATACACCGTCGCAAGATTCGCGTGGACATTTGAGTAAAAAGTGTCGTAATCCGAAGGGTTCAACCCGCCGCGAGATTCGCTATCTGTTGTATTTCTTTTAAACTGGAGTGCCATTCGGCAGGCGCGGATCGCTGCAGCGGTCTGTCCGGTTTCATAATAAATCTGTCCCATATAGTTATATGCCTGCGCATTCAAGTAGGCTATCTCGGCTGTGCTTCTCTCCTTCTGAACCTCTCTGTCCTTGTCGAGTAGCGATAGGAGGTGTTCTAATGCTGCTAAGGCTTCCTTGTGCCGGGTCCCCGTATAGAGGAGTGAAACGCCATAGTCGAACCAGACCTTTATATCTTTCTGTTCGTCTGAGATAAGCGGCTCAAATTCAGCGACTGCTTTTCTGTACTTGCCTTCCGACATATAACGTCTACCGCGTTCGGCATACAGTGGAGCAGTGACACCCGCTTTAAGCACGTCCCACCATAACGGATCTATCAATTCACCGTATTGACTGGGCTTCCGGGCTGCCTGCGCGTGCTGTTTCGCCGCTTGGGTATCTCCGAGGGCAATAGCGACCTGTGTCATGAGCGCGTGCGCTTCACTTTGTCCTGGATTCAAGCGGAGTGCCTTCTCTAAATGCGTTCGAGCGAGTTTCATCTGCTGTTTCGCAAGTGCGATTTCACCGAGCCAGAGTTCAGAGAATGGGTTGTTCGGTTGGAGGCGTTTGGCGTGTTCCAAATGTTCTTGTGCTTCATCGAATCTCCCCAAAATACGGAGCGCAGAAGCCAGATAGAGATGTGCAGGTGCGGATGTTGAATCCAAGGTAAGCGCACGGGTGAGGTGGTTCACTGCCTCTTCGGGTTGACGCTGTTTCGTCAAACGTCCAAGAAAGTAGAGCCACTTGAATTCATCAGGGGCGAGTCTGCTTGCTTGACGATAACACGGTATTGCTGTGGCTTCCCAGCCATGGCTGAGGTAGACATGCCCGAGTTGTCCCCAGACATCCGCAGTATCGGGAGACTTCCGAACGGCTTTTTGGGCGTTTTCAATCGCCTCTATAAGCGGTTTTTCTTCAACCAAGTCAAGATCTGCAGGTTGGGGAATAGTTGTCAGCACGGATTTTTTTTCAAAAAATCCTTTCAGTTGTCGGTTGTCAGTAACAAGAGGTTTCTCGTCTGTGTATACCCTCTTTAACTGACTGCTGACTGCCGATTGCCGATTGCTAATTTCACTATCCGCAAAAACAGGCACATTGATCAGAATTAAATAAATAAAGAGCATCTGATGAAGGATGGAAAAATGGAAGGATGGAAGGATCGGGCTCCCCAATCTTCCTACCTTCCAAGCTTCCTGCTTTCCGATCTCCAATTTCTTCAAAAAGACACCCCCTCTCCTTGATAAACCACCGCGCGCTGATTGGGAGTCGCGCCGGGAAACTTTTCTCGACTTCCATCCTGCCAGTGCACCTCAATCGCTTGAACTTCATCAATTTTTCCTAATCCGAAATGCACGTTCGACTCACTGCTACTGAGATAACTCGTCCCCGATAGCACATATCCGGTTAACGTCCCTGAGGCCGTCCGAAGCATCACTTGCGCGCCAAGTGCATCGCGATTCTCGGTGATCGCTCGCACGGATAGATAGTGATGTTGTGGTGGCGGAGCATCGTTTCGGAAAAAGCGGAGTCGATTGTCGAGACCACTCACCACCATATCAATATCGCCATCTTTATCAATATCGCCGAAAGCCATTCCGCGGCTGACCTCAATCCGTCGAGTGAAATCGGTGGCTCGCGAACTCACATCGGTGAAATTTGGTTGGAAGGTTGCAAGATTGGAAGATTGGGCCCCCATTCTTCTCTTTTTCCTCTCTTCCATTCCAGTCTCTTGCTGACGGTTTCCGACTGCTGACTGCTGACCGCTATTCTGAAAAAGAAGGTTCGGTTCCGCGTAGAAGTTCCAGAATTCACCGGTGTTCGCACCCGCAAGGATAGGACCGCGCTTCACCCGTCCGTTGACGAGCGCGATGTCCAGATCTGCATCATTGTCGAAGTCCACGAAACCGCATCCAAAACCTGTAAAGGGTAGATCTCGACCGGCGAATCCCGACATCTCCGTCATATCAACGAATACAGAGAAGGTAGCGGTACCCGTATAAAATGTATTTGTTTCACCGGACAGGTGTGTCACAAATAGGTCAGGATGCGTATCACCATTGACATCACCGACAGCGATACCCATACTTCCTTCGGGCTGTCCATAGGCGTTAAACGCCAGACCGTGCAATATGGCTTCCTCAGCAAAAGTGCCATCCTTCTGATTTACCCAGAGTTGGTTCGCTTCACCGTCGTTGGCGACATAAAAATCCGCCCAACCGTCGCCTGTCAAATCGAGACACACAACACCGAGACCTCTCCCCGGCATTGCGGCGATACCCGTCTGTTCCGATACATCTGTGAAAGTGCCGTCGCCGTTGTTTCGGAACAACCTGTCCGCGGCGGGTTCAAAGACTTGTGGATTGCAATAATCTGGAGCACCATGTTTTCCACGACATACCGACGCTGGATCGAACTTAACGTAGTTGGCGACATAGAGATCGAGGTATCCGTCTCTGTCATAATCGCCAAAGGTCGCAGATGTTCCCCACGCTTCGTTTGAGAGTCCGGCTTCCTGTAAAGCAAACGTCCCATCACCGTTGTTCCGATAGAAAACATCGGTATCTCCGTAGTTCGTTACATAGACATCCGCATCCCCATCATTGTCTACATCACCGATTGCGACACCTTGTCCGTAGCCTTCGTGTCCGATACCAGCGGTTTCCGTAACGTCAACAAAAGTTCCGTCAGGTTGTTGACGAAAAAGCCGATTCGGTGCGGGAGTATTCTCTTCCCCGGGTCGCGGAAATCGGACATGCAGAACATCAAGCGCGTCATCGTTATCGTAGTCAAACAGGGCAACCCCACTCCCGATTACCTCCGGTAGGGCGTGCGTCCCGGCGTGCCAATGTGTCTCCGGCTGCGGAAACCCGAGCGCAGCGGTCACTTCCGTAAAAAAGGGCTTGTCCGTCTCCGCGTCTGCTGTCCATAAACAGAGCGCAATAAGGATGAGTGTTATAGCAAATAGTTTAGTAAGCATGTTATTTAAGGGCTGTCAGCGGAGCGGCTTTCAGCAGTCGTTTCATTCCGAAAACGTCAGCACGCGGTTTTCTTTGCTGACTGCTAACTGCTGATTGCTATTCTCACGCTAAAATCACAAATTCCAATCGTCGATGTGCTTCACGCAGTGCCGCCTCCGCCGCCTTCGGTGTTTCAGCACGAGCGAAAATGAAACCGAGGTATCGCGCCCCCTCTGGTAGTGGGACGACCTCCCCACCGATAGGGATTGTGATGTTGACCTCTACGATTCCGTCCACGCAATACGCCGACGTTTTGCCACGCACTTCGCCCAAAATACCTGCCTTCGGGACAGGGATCATCATCACACCTGCTGCCTGCTGCTCACGCTGCAATTCCTCCACCTGCTGCCCAATCGCATGTCGGATAACGAGTTCCTCAAGCGACATTCCGGTTCCGAACCGCAGGCTCCTGGCACAGAGTCCACCAATCGTCCGTGCAGCGATCTCGATCAGATGCGCCCCTTTGTCGTTATAGCGCAATTCGGCATGAATCGGTCCGTGTCTTAACCCCAAGGCATCGGCAGCTTCCGCAGTCGCTCGATGCAACGCCGCTTGGATCTCTATTGATAGACGGGAAGGCGTAACATAGAGCGTCTCTTCGAAAAAGGGACCTTCCAGCGGATCGGGTTTATCAAAAAGCGCGAGTGTCTTCAACTCACCGTCTAACAGGATGCCTTCCAATGCTACCTCTATCCCCGGAATATAGTCCTCAACGAGCAGATACTGTACCAGAGGAGCCTCAGAGGTCATGCGATCACAATCATTATGAGAGTGTGCCTCCGCCGCGGATTCTTGTAAAGTTCGGAGAAGTTTGGCTGTCCGCCCGAAGGCTTCAATAAATTCGGTGGGTGTATCTGCCCTGATGACCCCGCGGCTGGCGGAGAGAGACAACGGCTTAATAATACACGGAAAACTGACGTGTGTATCTGTTCCAAGTTTCGCTGCTATTTCAGCAGGATTCTCTTCAATGGAAAAGCGTTGATAGGCAGGCACCGACACACCATTTGTCGCTAATGTGTCCCGTAAAAGATACTTGTTGCGTGTCGCTTTTGCGGAATCAACGGGGTTATGCGGAAGTCCCAACGCTTCTGACGCAGCCGTTGCCAACAGTGTCGTATCATCGTCAACGCCAACGATTGCCTTGATCGGATAGGTTTCGGCGAATTCAACGATTGCCTGTGTTGCGGCAGTTGGCGTACTGAAATCAAGCACAAGCGTGTGTCGTGGCGATACATCTGCTGTTGTCGCCGCTTCCTCCGATGCGACGACCACCTCTACATTCAACTTCAGGGCTGCTTCGAGGAAATCCGTCGCTCGGTATGTGCGTGTTGGAAGGAGCAGGAGGACACGCGGTTTTTCTGAGAGTTGATGCTGCATGCGGAAATCTCCTGGAGAATGGCTGGCGACTGGAGGCGGGAATGGTTACCAGTCATCAGTTACAAGAGGTTATTGTGAATCGAGCGGAAACATCCAAGCAACACCTCTTAACTGAAAACTGAAAGGATCTCGTAGAAATCCGTCCTAATAACTGATAACTATTCTGCTAACCGTTCCGTGAACCGCGTAACAACTTCTGATACTCCGCATGCGCATTCTGTGGATCGTCCTCGCCATCAAGAACACGGCGCAGGCACTGCACAAAGCCTATCGGGTCATCTTCACCGAAGATCGTCCGTCCGAACAGGATAGCACGTCCGCCGTTGCTGACGACATTGTGCCCAAGCGCGAATGTGCTACGCGCATTTTGACGGGGACCGCCCAATGCACCAATCACCAACGTCGTGTCGAACTGGCACAACTCGGTCCAGACATTAGCGGTTGTATATGCCGTTTTGATAAAGCGCGGGCGTTGGTGTTTTCGGAGATAACTCATCGTGCGGACAATAGAATCGGCGACATACATGCCCCGTTTCTCCTCATCCATCCCCGGCATCTTTACATTCGGCAAAAATACCTCTAAGAGGTGATCGAAGCCCTCAATTTCACCGACGACGTGTGCGAACTGCACATACGCTTGTAACATGCGTTCATCAGCGATCGGATCGTTGTTAAGCGTAATGGAATACAACCCAAGGTTGACTCGGCATTCAAGTGCCGGACCGATGAGTGCCTCACAATAGCGTTGCATGTCCTCGGGAAACACCGTCTGAAACGGCATTGACGGACTCGAAGTATAGACACCAAACCTCGGATTCCAGATAGCCGTCTCTGAGTTCATCCGGACGATGGGTGTAATCGGCGTGTCTTCAAAGAGGTTTTCTTCAAGTGCGAGGGTTTCGGCATCGGCGGGTGTCATGAGAAGCCCGTCTAATTTACCATCTGCAACGAGGTCGCGCTGGAGTTGCAAAAACTCTGCGTGTGTTCGATAGTGCGGTTTCGGGTGTTGTACTTGTCCAAGCCCTTTAATCCCAGCAGACGCGAGCGGATCCGCCGCAAAAACCAGAATCGGGCTACGGGCAAGTAAGTCAGTATCAGCAAGTTTGTCAAATATCCGGTTACCCATGTATTATTATTCCTTTTTTATCGCCAGTTTGAAAATAAATCTGTAGGTGTTTTGCTTGGGTGTTTCCCCAGGTAGAGCGGTAAACACCCATAGAAAGCCGCGTCATGTGAACAGATATTTCGTTTTTCAAGACCACTTTCTGTATCAATGCCGGTAGCGAAACCCAACTTGACACTTTTATCAAACTCACGTTTTTTTATCACTACTGGCTTTCAGTTAAAAGGGATATGTGATTTTTCAAAATTCCTCTTAACTGACTGCCGAAAGGAAAACCTGAATGCAGATTAAGAATTTAATTCGGTAATATTTATTTTTCCCAGGCCCGGTTGGTGCGGTTTTGCGGCGTACTCGCCCAAATGCGATCTGCATTCCTAACCAGGGTTCCCACCCGTTACTGGGAAGGGACGCCGGATATGGTTGTGGAATTACCGAAATATTTATTTAAACTTCATAAAGGTTTTCCGACCTGATGGCTGACGGCTATCAGAGGATATTCGTCGGATCGATGTCGATCACAAATTCAATTGCATTCGATTTAATCGCGACGGGTGGCTCGTCAGATAAGTGCTTAAGGAGTTGACTGATTCTTTCAACGGAGTTGCTTCGAAGTAGAAAATGCCACCGAAATTTCCCTTCGATTTTCGAGAGTGGCGCTGGGGCGGGACCGAGGATTTCTACCGCGGACGCTCCAACGTCGTCTTCTTTCTCATTGGGCTGAGTGGTAGGTGCTTGATCTGTCAACCAAATCTGAAGTTGATTTTGGACAGCATGCGCAGCCGCTTCAACCTGTTTTTCGTCCTTGCCGCGAAGGAGAAGCGTCCCGACATGTGAGAAAGGTGGATACCGTAAAGCACCGCGTGATTCGACCTCCTGCGCATAGAAACTGAGGTAATCGTGCTTTTGTGCGGCGGAAATACAGTAGTGATCAGGCATATAGGTCTGAATGATGACCTTTCCTTCAAGTTCGGCTCGTCCGGAACGTCCAGCGACCTGTGTCAACAGGCTAAACGTCTGTTCACTCGCCCGAAAGTCCGGCAGATTCAAACTGGTATCCGCGGCGATGACCCCAACAAGTGTGACATTCGGGAAGTCTAACCCCTTTGATACCATCTGCGTGCCTATGAGAATATCAATCTGCTGCTGCTCAAATGTCCCTAAAATCTGCTGATGCGCATTTTTTCGTGCTGTTGAATCGGCATCAAACCGCTTCACACGTGCCTGTGGGAACGCTTTCCCCACCTCTTGCTCAACAGCCTCGGTTCCCAGCCCAAAATACCGAATCGCAGGGCTGCTACACTCTGGACAGGTCGGATGCGTCGGACGTTTATCACCACAGTGGTGACAAACGAGACGTTTCGTCTCAAAGTGGAAAGTCAATGAAATAGAGCAATTTTCGCAGCGTTCAACATAACCACACGTTCGGCAGAACACATGCGTGGAATGCCCACGTCTGTTGAGAAATAGGATAATTTGCTCTCGCCTTTCCAATCGTTCTTCAATCGAATTTCGAAGGACATCTGAAAAGATAGTTCTGTTGCCTTTTTTCAATTCAGTCCGCATATCAACGATGTGGACATCAGGCATCTTTCTATTAAGAACGCGATCTGGCAGGCTGAGAAGCCGATACCGCCCATTTTTCGCACGATGAAAACTTTCAAGTGACGGGGTCGCACTCCCAAGTACGACAGGACAGTTTGCGAGTTCACCCCGCTTCTGCGCGACATCCCGTGCGTGGTAACGCGGGACTGTATCCGATTTATAGGAATCCGAATGTTCTTCGTCTATAATTAGCATACCCAGTTCTTTCACTGGGGCAAAGACAGCAGAACGCGGTCCAATCACAATGTCCGCATCTCCCTTTTGAATACGATGCCACTGATCATAGCGTTCCCCATCACTCAACCGACTGTGCAGCAACGCTACCCGTTCCCCGAATCGTCCAACAAATCGAGAGGCAGCCTGCGGTGTGAGTGATATTTCCGGCACTAATACGATGACAGATTTCCCGTTTCCAAGGACTTTTGTCATCGCTTGCATGTAGACTTCGGTCTTTCCACTTCCCGTTACACCGTGGAGCAGAAAGGTGGGCGCACGTTCAGCAGCACGGACGGATTCCGAGGTAACGCGATCGCGCGCATCGCGATGGTGTCCCTCCGCTGACGCGTCTATAGTCTGTGGAGAAAGTATATTTTGAATCTCCGCGAACGCCATCAATTGCGCAGCGTTCAAGTCAAGCGGTTGTGTTGCAGCGATCGGTTCAGAACTCAAAGGATTACGAACGGCTTCTGCACGTGTGATGTGAAGAAAACCGCGTCTTTCAAGCGTGCGAAGCAGAGAGATACTGGTATTCACGCGTTTGGTGAGGTCGGTTGTCGTCAAAGGACCACCTTCATCAAGCAGGAGTTGCAGTATTTCGGCATGCTTCGCAGCGGCAACGTTCCGACGCCTGCCCGGTAACCGACCAGACGAATCTTTGGAATCGTCCGCCTCACACCTGAGTAGATCAATTTCCGCTTCAATATCAGCAGTCGGTGCAGCTAAAATTGCCACAGAGGTTAACTGCGTGTTGGCTTTCGGTTTGTGGGTGACATCAAGGCTAACGATGCCCTTTTCTTGGAGCGCAGTAATCTTCGGACGGAGATTTTGGTAAGTGACACCCATACGTCGGGCAAGTTGATTCAGAGACAACTCACCCTCTGCTTCCAATAGCGAGACGAGTGCCTTTTGCACTTTTCCCTGTGACGCAGGTGCTCCTGATAAGAGTCGCACTTTCTGTTCTTTCTGCGTTCGCACAGCCGCCGGCACGGCGCAAAAGAGCGAGAGACCCCACGAGCAGACATAATATTCTGCCATCCATTTCGTAAGTGCGAGCAGTTCAGTGGAGAAGGTCGGGGTTTCATCAAGGCAGGCGGAAATATTTCTGATAATATCAGGAGCAAGATCGGTTTCATCGAGTCGCTCAACGACAACGCCTTCTTGACGTGTCCCACGGAAAGGTGCTAACACCCGGGTCCCGAGTTGTAAAGCTGCATCCATCTGCGGCGGCACACCGTAGGTGAAAACTTGATCGACCGATAGCGGAAAAGCAATGTTTGCATATTTTAATTTATTGCCGCTTGGGCTGTGCTCCACTACATTCCGCACAGGTTTCCGATCCTCCTATCTGACTGCTATTCCGCTAAAAAAGCAAGCACCTTTTTCACATCTTCCCACACGTCACGTTTGCCATTCGGGTTTCTAAGGAGGTATGCCGGGTGATACGTCGGCATGACGACTGGCGGTTTTTTATGTGGAAGAACGCGGAGTCCTGGCACGTTACACGGATGAAACTCTCCACGAAGTTTTGTAATACCGGTTTTTGTCCCAAGTATCATCTGTGCTGCAAAAGATCCGAGTGCCACAATCACCTTCGGCTGAATGAGCTCTATCTGACGCACCAAATAAGGACTACAGGTTTCGACCTCGATGGGTTGAGGATTCCTGTTGCCGGGTGGACGACACTTAAGCACATTCGCGATATAGACATCCTCGCGTTTGAGTTTCATCCCCGCCTCAATGATCTGCGTCAGCAATTGGCCTGCTCTACCGACAAAGGGTTCTCCCTGTCGGTCTTCATCCGCACCGGGTGCCTCTCCGATGAACATAAGGTCAGTATCCGTGTTTCCAACACCAAAAACGACACTGTTCCGTGTCTCGTGCAACGGACATTTAGTGCAACTTGCGGCATCGGTAGCCAGCGTAGGTAGATCGAAGTTCGCATAGGGCGATTCCCGCTCTGGCTCGCTTAGTTCTGATTCTATGAAACCGAGTTGAAGTTGTTCTTCCACGTGTTCCCTCACACTTGCAATAAGTTCTACATATTCTTTTCTGAGACTGTCTCTATCCATAATGTTTTCAGGTCGGATTTTCTGCGAAAACCCTTTCAGTTGTCAGCAATCAGAGGAAATAGTTATCAGTTTTCAGTCTTTAGTTATCGGTTAAGAGGTTTTCGTTTGACAGAACTCTCTTGTAACTGACGGCTGATGGAAACCGATGGCTGACTGCTATTTTGTCGACCGCTAATTTCGTAGATCGTGAATCAGGGACATACCATCGAACCAAGTGATGTACAGGAAAAGGGCAATCAGGAGAACAATACAAACCTGTTGAACAATCTCTTGTGCTTTCCGAGGCATCGGTCTGCCACGGATCTTCTCGACAGCGAAAAACAGCAACTGCCCCCCGTCAGCAATCGGAATCGGCAACAGATTGACAATGCAAAGATTGATACTAATAAACCCAATGAAAAAGAGAACACTGCTTAACCCGACCCTGTCAAACATACGACTCGTGGCGTTCGCGATACCGATTGGACCGGCGAGATGTTTCGGTGATACCTCTCCACCTACCAACTGTTGCAAGGTTCTCCCGACAGTTGTAAAGGTCAACCATGTCGCTTCAACGCCTTTCCCGAACCCTGCAAAAAGGTTATAATCCGGCAAAGGTGCTGTTTTTGCACCGAATTCCATTCCACTCAGGGACGTCTGCCACGCCAATCCGAAGAGCGCTCCTTCGGTATCTACCTCTGAGCCTTGAATCTCTGCGGCGAGCGTTACCTTTTTCAGGCTACCGTCTCGCAGCAATCCAACTTCGATCGGTTGACTGGTGTCCATTGTCTTGAGTTCTGAATAGAGCGTCGCATTGTCTACTGGCACTCCGTTAAGCGTCGCAAGCACATCTCCATCTTGGATCCCAGCGTTATGTGCGATGCTATTTGCTTGGATACTCGCTTTCACACGCCAGCGCACAGGCAGTTCAAGTGTGAATGTCTCATCACCACGGCGAATACCAAGCGTCAACGCTTCCTGATTTTCGTTAATACTTTGATAAAGGGTCTGATATTTCTCATTACGCCAGTCTTGCGAAGCGTGCCAGACGCCGTATCCAAAATAAGGAACGTTGTGGAGTTTCTTACCGTTGATGCTCACAATCTGGTCGCCGACTTGGATTCCCGTCTGTGCCGCGAGACTCCCTTCTTCGACATGATTGACAATTGTTTCCGTTCTACTGCTCACTCGAATGACGCCAATATCGCCTCTGACACTCGGCTCCGCATCGGGTATAACAGAAAGGAACTTGCGTTCGCCATCGCGTTCCACAACGAGATCAACAGGTCTATTGGCACTGGTGAAAATCCGCGTTTGGAACATCGCCCAATGGCTAATTGGATCCCCATTGACGGAAACAATTGTATCGCCAGGCATTAGCCCACCCACAGCACCCGCTCCATCATCAGCCACCCAGCCAATCTGAATTGCCTCTTTTTCACCAAGCGGTAAGCCTGTTAATCCACCGATCAACCGAGCGGAATCCGCGTTAATCCCGGTAGTAAAGACAAGCCAATATACCAAAAAACCGAACAACAGATTAACTGCGGGACCCGCGGCGACGACATAGGCACGACTGCCGATCGGGGCACTCGCGAATTCACCCTGCGCGCCGGTTTGTTCCGTTGGACTCTCCCCTTCCATTTGAACATAGCCACCGAATGGCAATAGTGAGAGTCTATAATCTGTTTCACCTCGCTGAAACCCAATGAGTTTCGGACCGAAGCCGAGAGAGAAGGTGTTTACTTTGATACCAGACCGTTTCGCGGCATAAAAATGACCAAGTTCATGAATGAAAATAATAAATCCGAGAGGAATAATCGCAAGAAATGCCGTTTTTATGTAGGGAACTATGGAGCTAATCAGGTCAACAAAGAATTCCATGGTATTTATTTCCTCGTTATGAGTTTTCAGTTTTCAGTGACTCGCTTGTGGTATGATTCTCATTGCGAAGTAGTTTTCAACCGCCATACCTCTTAACTGACGACTGACGACCGAAAGGATTTTTTGAAAAAATCCGTCCTGATAACTATTTTTTATTTTTTAATTATTGAATGTGCTGTTGATTTTGCCCACCGGTCAACCTCGAGGATATCCGAAAGTGTTGGATCAGCGACCACCTCATGTGCATCCATCACACGCTTGAGGATCGCCGGAATATCCATAAATCCGATGCGTGTATCAAGAAAAGCCTCCACGACCACCTCATCTGCGCTACTGAGCACTACAGGGAGTGTGCCACCGACTTCTGCAGCGGTATACGCCAGCGAAAGGCATGGAAATTTCTCAAAGTCAACCGGTTCAAAGTGTAGCGTGCGTGCTTGCCTTAAATCCAAACGTGGCACGGGTGCCGAAAGTCTACGGGGATAGGTTAAAGCGTATTGGATCATAATACGCATATCTGTGGGTCCCAGTTGCGCGAGTGTGGAGCCATCTTTCCATTCCACCATAGAATGGACAATACTTTCTGGATGGACGACGACATCAATCTTTGAAAGCTCCATATCGAACAACCATTTCGCCTCAATGACTTCCAGCCCTTTGTTCATCATTGTCGCCGAGTCGATTGTAATTTTCTGCCCCATCTTCCAATTCGGGTGCCGGAGTGCTTGCTGCGGCGTGACGGAATAGAGTGATTCTTTGGGTACCTCTCGGAAGGGGCCTCCTGACGCGGTAATCAGGAGCCGATGGATATCTGCCTGTTGATCGCGTGCCCCCTCCAAACATTGGAAAATGGCACTCATTTCACCATCTATCGGTATTAAGTTAACACCGTTTTTTTGCACAGCCTTATTCACAAGAGCTCCCGCCATCACCATGACCTCTTTATTAACAAAAGCGATGTCCTTTCCGGCGTTAATCGCTGCCAAGGTCGGCAACAGACCCGCAGTTCCGCCCATTCCATCCAAGACTTGCGTCGCTTGCGGCATTGTCGCTACGGCTTGAAGTCCCTCGGTGCCAGCGAGTACGTGTGTGCAGTTGAGATCTCGGATCCGTTCTCGGAGTTGTGACGCTGCTGTGGGTTCATTTAGAGCCACCAACGCAGGACGATACTGTCGAATCTGTTGTTCAAGGGTATCAATATCTCGGTTCGCAGCGAGACCGACTACCTTAAATTCGTCAGCATGCGTTTCGACAACGCTGAGGGTGTTCTTTCCAATAGAGCCCGTGCTACCGAGTATGGCGATGTGCTTCATTTATTATAGCCGTCAGCCGTCAGCAATCAGCGGTCAGAATTAGCAAAACGGTGTAGGTTCATCAAAAACTATATTACCGAAAGCCGACAGCCGATGGCTGACAGCCAATCTAAATGTGTCCTGTCAATGCCAGATAGTAATAAAGCACGGGTGTACTAAAAATTAAACTATCGCACCTATCAATAAATCCACCATGACCGGGGATGACCTGTCCGGAATCCTTAACACCGGCAGTTCGCTTCATCAGAGAGGCACTGAGATCTCCAAGTTGTCCCAAAACACTCAGTAGCAGCCCAATAAAGACAGCGTGCCCCCAAGAGAGTGTTCCTTTCAGAAGAATTGCATTCAGCAGGAAACTCGTCAAGGTGCCGACAACCAATCCACCAATCGTTCCTTCAATCGTTTTCCGTGGACTGACGGGGGTGCCGAGTTTGTGTTTACCGAACGCTCTGCCAACGAGATACGCGCCGGTATCGCTACACCAAATGATTCCAGCCAATAGGAAAATCAGTTGCCTACCGATCGGTTCCGCGTTTCGGAGTAAGATGAGATGATAGCCTAATGCCCAACCGATTGTTAAAATGCCGGTTAATTTGAGTGTGACAGCGAGCAATTCACCAGCGACCTTCGCCCTAAAAATACTTTCTGCGAAAATATAAATGAATACGAAGGTAAAGTAACTGAATATGACCGTTGAGGCAGACGTTGTCTGTGTGAGTGTAGGCAGAAAATACGCGAACAAACAGAACACACCTGACAAGAGTGTCGGCATCACTGGATTCAATTTTTCCGTGAAGTGCTGTGCTAAACGACAGTACTCAACTTGCATCATCACCACCGCGACAGATACAAGTATCAGGTAGAGCCAGTTCCCCATATAAACAATTAGGAGGACTAACGGTGCCAGCACAACTACACTCAAGGCTCGCCGCCAAAACATATTTTTTAGCTATCCCTCAAGTTTCTAATAATTCGGACTCTTTCGCCTCCGTCAACTCGTTAATCTGGTCGATGTACTTATCCGTAAGCTGCTGAACAGGATCCGCGCTTGCTTTCCCGCGCTTCTTATCCCCTCCACGTCCTCGGCTTTTACCGCCGCCGCCAGCATCACCACCCTCGGCTTTTTTAACGGCTTCGTTAGCATCGCGTCGGATATTCCGAATTGCCACCTTCCCCTCTTCGGCGAGTTTACGGACGACCTTCGTTAACTCGGTCCTCCGCTCCAATGTGAGCTCGGGGACTTGGATGCGGATAATGTTTCCGTCATTGTTCGTTGAGAGTCCCAAATCTGAGTGGGCGATCGCTTTCTCAATTTCTGTAATTAGTGTTTTGTCCCAAGGTTGAATGACAAGCTGCCGCGGTTCAGGCGTGGTAATCGTGCCGACCTGACTCAGCGGGCTTTTACTACCGTAATAAGTAACGCTAACCTGATCCAAGAGTGCCGGTGTCGCACGCCCTGTTTGTACATGCGACAATTTCGTCGCTGTCGCTTCGATTGTCTTCTTCATCCGGGACTCAGTCTGTTGAAGAATTTGCTGTTGCATCTGGTTTTTCCCTTAAATGGCTGTCGGCTCTCAGTCCTCAGCAAAGATACCGAATTTCCGCTGCGGCGTTCCTTCTCTTTGCCGACTGCTGACTGCTGATCGCTATTTTACTGTCCAAGGACGTAGAGCACAAAACGTTTGACGACAATGTTCTCACCCAATTGGGCTATTGCGTCCTTGACGAGACCCTCAATGGTCTTGTCTGAATCTCGGATATAAGGCTGCTGTAGGAGGCAGGTCTCTGTATAGTATTTAGAGATGCGTCCTTCAACAATCCGTTCAGCGATGTGGGAGGGTTTACCCTCTTGCTCGGCTTGTGCTTTCAGAATTGCTTTCTCTGATTCAAGATCTTCGGCAGGTACATCTTCCGATTTAACATATTTCGGTTTCGCAGCGGCGACCTGCATTGCGATCTCTTTCGCCAATGTTTGGAATTGCTCCGTTCGCGCGACGAAATCGGTTTCACAATTCAGTTCGACCAATGTGCCAACACGGCTGCCGGGATGGATATAGGAAACAATTAATCCTTCTTCTGTCGTTCTACCGCCTTTGAGCTCGGAGGCTCTCAATCCCTGCTCCCGTAATTTCTGAATTGCTGCGTCAATATTTCCGTTCGTTTCTGTTAGCGCCTTTTTGCAGTCCATAATCCCTGCCCCCGTGCGCGAACGGAGGTCGCTAACAAGCTTTGCTGTAATTGCCATGTATCCTCCTCTTATTTATTGGCGATCAGCAGTCAGGACAGATTTTTTTTCAAAAAATCCTTTCAGCAATCAGTTAAGAGGGTATTCTATAACGAAGGTTCCCCTTTGCTGACTGCTGATTGCTGACTGTTGATTGCCATCTTGCTGATTGCCAATTTATTGAGACTGTCGTCGAGGGGCTCTTCCTCTCCGTCGTTGACGTGGCGCACGTGTCTGACGCTGCTCTCCATCGCCAATCGCCTCTGGTTCTGCGGACAGTTGTGCTTCTTCGAGAATCGCGACACTTTCTTCCTCGTGCTTTTCCACCGCAAGTATAGCATCTACTTGCGGGACAGTCGCTGCGGGCTGATCTGCTTCCGTTGCAACCTCTGCGCCTTCTAACGCATCTCCCCTGCCACTAATTACTGCATCGGCTAAGACAGAGCAAATGAGGCGAATCGAACGGATAGCGTCATCGTTCCCCGGAACCGGTAAATCAATCGGATCAGGGTCACAGTTGGTATCAACGATAGCGATGATCGGAATGCCGAGTTTGTTTGCTTCTGCGATCGCTGTATGCTCCTTCCGTGTATCAGTAACAACGACGACTTCAGGGAGATTTTTCATCTCTCTGATACCACTCAGGTTGCTGTCGAGCTTGCCTTTCTCACGTCGCAGACGCATTACTTCTTTTTTGGGCATCTGATCGAAAAGCCCATTGGTTTCATCAGCATCCAATTTATCTAATCTGTTGATGCTTCGACGGATGGTTTGGAAATTCGTTAGCATACCACCGAGCCACCGATGATTTACGTGGTACATA
Organism: Candidatus Poribacteria bacterium; assembly: GCA_021295715.1. Taxonomy (NCBI): domain Bacteria; phylum Candidatus Poribacteria; species Candidatus Poribacteria bacterium. Next base: position 38,395 of record JAGWBV010000029.1, read on the forward strand.
CCAGATCGCACTGCTTCGCCTCGCACGGCTTCTTGCGATTGCCGTTTCGTGCCCACAAATAATATCCCACCCCCGTTCGATGCGATCTCCTCAACGAAATGGGCGGCGGATTCGAGCATACGTAGCGTCTTTTGCAAATCGATAATATAAATCCCGTTTCGTTCAGCGAAGATGTATTCTGCCATCTTCGGATTCCAACGACGGGTTTGATGTCCGAAGTGAACTCCACATTCAAGGAGCTCTTTCATTGTAACTGCCAAAAAAAACCTCCTAAGTTTGCGGGGACTCTGTCGTCCCCACTGGGTTTTCGCGTCCACCCCTTTCATGTCTGCATCAGACTCTCAACACGAGAGAACCCGCTGTGCAAATCGAGAGGTGTGTCGTATCCAGTATTGATTGTGTAACTCCCGATGAACGTTTTTCATCAGAATTGATGCAAATATTTTACCACAGAAATGATTGAATTTCAAGTTTTTATAACACGCGTCTTACTTGGTGTCAAGAAAATTGTAGAATCCAGACCGATTCTGTGGTATAAAACGGTAGGAGGGAGAATGGTGAAACACCTCGTTGAACAGATCGCAGCGCACTTCAAGACAGAAGTAAATGCCCTGCAACTTGAACCGATTCAGCACGGCAGTCAGCAGAAACACAATGTCTGTCGTTTGAAATGCGGTTCTGTGAACTACCTACTCAAACAGCACGACATCACCACACCCGTCGTTCAAGCAGGTTACACCCCTTGTCAAATTGAATCCACTGCCCTGTCAATATTACACCGCAACGGGTGTCGGGTCCCGAAAATCATTTGGAAATCAGATGCCTCACATGCTCTGTTGTTGGGATGGTGTGGTGAATTGACCCTCGATGCCATGGCACAAAGCAGACCGTTATCTACTCTCAAACCCATCTTACAGTCCGCACTCACGGAACTCTGTCGGGTTGAAACCGTGTTCGCAGAAAACACGGAACTTCTTACGCCATACGCTTTCCGCTTTGATCTGGAAGTTACACTGCAACGTTTACTTGAACAAGGCAGAAAAACCTTGGGATATCTTTGTGGCACCATGACCGCATCACAAACGGCACATCTCGATGCTGTATGGGCTATCCTTTCCAACCGACTCCGAACGGCACCACCGACTTTCGATAGCCTTGACTACCAGAGTCGCAACATCGTTATTTCAGATGAAACCCCTTTTTTAATTGACTTTTCGAGTGTTGGCTGGGATTGGCAGGAAAGGCGATTGGTCCAATTTTTCAATAGTATCGGAGCAAATCAAGAGGGGGCAAACTTCGTCTCGTTGTTAAATCGAGAGTTGGTCAATACTTATGCAGCGTGGGTTACCGCACATCGTGAAACCTGTTCATCTACGGAGATCGCGGCACGTGTTGACGGGCATCATCTTCTCTTTTACCTCTCGGTTATACATCAAATTTTGCGTGCCGTTGCGCAACCGGAAGTTTCCGAAAGCAGAATACTCCTCAAGGCGTGGGGTGATCTCAAGGCGAGATACCAAAACGCGCTGAGGCAGGTTATTCGGACAGGATTGAGTGACGACGTTCACACAACTCAAATTCGAGAGATGATTGCCAATCGAAATTCATAAGCGATCAGCCAGTAGGCAGGATGATGGCGTTCAAACATCACTCCTTGATTGTATCCTTAAGAATTGTTCTCTCAAGTTCAATAAGGAACGTTTGCACCTCTGGGGTGGACGGTTTGGTGGTGTGGAACTCGGTCTGATAGGATTTTAGTACCCTATAAAGAGACGTTAGGCTAACTTTCCGTTCCTTGGCTGCCTCACGCACGTTGGCAAAGACCGCAATTACCTGATCCTCCGAGATACCGTCAGGACGGTTTTTTGACTTAAGGTGTTTCTCGACACCGTTCAATGCCCGTTCTGCCATCCAATAGCGGGCACCTTCAGGACCGCCGACTCGGCGGTAAACCACGCCACCCGCGATTATACTGACTGCCACAACCACTAATAGAAAAGTCAGGACACGTCTATAACAACCGCTTAGTTTTTTGTTCGTACTCGCCATGTTTGTATGTATTTATACCTAAATCACTCTGTGAAGGTTATACTTGCGGAGCGTTAATCTTAGACAACCGCCTCAACTTTTTAGTTGTTACGGATTTGCCAATTAATCCCATCAAGCGTGTCGGCTTCCCAGACCGCTTCAAAGAGCGAGTCAAGGCGGGATCCGCTCTGGATTGAGGTAACCTGATTCACAACCGATTCTGGAACGTCCTTAAATCGGAACTGCAGCAACTTGAGGACTGCTGCCTGTTTCGCTCGAGTTTCACCTTGTTCAATGCCTTGTTCAATGCCTTGTTCAATGCCTTGTTCTCTGATAACATCAGCCATTGATTTTGCCATTGTTTCTACCTCCAACTCATGCGTATGTTGGTCCACTAACTTTATCAATTCTTGATGTTCTTCCGCAGGACGACGATGCAGAATCAACAAAAGCATATACGTAATAGCGCGCCGCCACTGACCAGATGCCGCCGTATCAAGCGCATTCAGGCGGGATATTGCTTCTATAAGTGCTCCTACTAATTTCTCTTTACTTGCACGCTCCTTTTGAAGAACCGTAAGCAACCAGCCAAACGGATGGTTCGTTTTCGTTAAATCCGAGACTTCTGTTCTCTTGACATCTAAAAACAGTATCTCACACTCCGGAACAAATTGAGACATATCTTCAGGGGTATCCATTATCGCCTCAAGCGTCAACGGAGCATTCCACACCTGATCTCCACTGTAAAAGACTATCGGCAGAATCGGGCGTAAACGCCGCGCATGCTCTGGAATAGTGTTGGACACCCATTCCCGCTGCTGCGCAGTCCAAATATCCATCATGTAAGACATCACCCGCAAGCCCATTGAAAGGTCAACTTTGGATTGGTGTTCAATCAGGATATAGATAAGCAGGTCGTCTGTTTGAGTTTCACGCGTATAGGGCACCCGGAAAAGTAAGTCGGCTTCCTGTTCGCGAAGGGTATCGACAATCAAACTCCTATTGAGTTGGGTGAGTTGACTGAAATCAATGTGCTCAAGGAATGCTCTGGGAACAACGATTTCTAACAACCCTTGGACGAATTCTATATATTGCAGCAGCCATCTCGTGCTCCGATCAGGAAAATGTGTGATAGGGATGTCAAAAAAACTACGTATATCTGTATCTTCGAGCATGTGCTCTCCTTCCGCTGATATAATAGGATAACACGATTTACTCGAGAAAACCAACATAAATCGGTTGCGAGTTCATGAGACCTCGCCATCGGTGGATCCCAATAGAAAACTTAGATTTTTCCTTCGCGTATCGTTAACGCCGCTTTCAATTTTTTATTGCCGATAAATTTTGTGTCGTGTGCGTCAAAGAATTCAAATTCACCGTCCAGCACCTCAAAGACAGCGACATCTGCAACGGTTCCAACTTTCAGATGACCGAGTTGTTCCTCATGTCGGATAGCCTTCGCCGCGCTAAGAGTCGCCTTTTCAATCACTTCCTCAAGTGAAAGTCCCAAGTGCATCAACTTCGATAGGACTGTTGGTAAATCGTAGACGGGTCCGTTGATGTTCCCCGTGTGGAGATCGGTACTGATAACATCGGAAATGAACCCCTGTTCCATGGCGCGTTGTGCAACCTCATAGTGAAAACTGCCTGCCCCGTGTCCGACATCAAAGAGAATGCCGTCTTCGCGAGCCTTCCAAGCTTCAGGAATCACTCTCCCTTTTTCGTCAACAATATTATCACCGTTGCCTTGGAAACAGTGGGTAATAACATCGCCGGGACGGAGTAACCGCAGAATATCAGGGAGCGGCACGCCAGCACCGATATGGCACATGACGGGGGTTTCTGCGCGTTTAGCGGCTTCAATGGCAAGTTTCAACGGTTCAACGCCGTTATCGCCAACCTGCATTTTCCCTTGACGCACCTTGACCCCCACCGTCATATCACGATGTGCTTCTAAGGTCTCCGCTACGCGCCCCGGGTCAGCATAAGCCATATCGTGCATTTCACCGACAGGACCATACACAAGCCCAATTCCAGAGATGTGGATATAGGTGAGAATATTCGTCTGCGCGGGTTCGGCAATGAATTCACGGAAACCGGGGAACGTCACCCAACTTGGACTGCCAGCATCGACAACGGTGGTGGTCCCTGTTGTTGGACAAACGCCGTCTGCTCTGATCCCCCACGTTGTTACACCGTAATAGACATGCGTGTGAATATCAACGAGTCCCGGTGTCACGAATTTACCCTTAACATTGATGGTCTGCGTCGCTGCGCCTTTGGGAATATCCTGTTCAATCGCAGCGATGATACCGCCAGTAATTGCGACATCGCGCGGTGCATTCAAGTTCTGTGCGGCATCAATGACAGTGCCACCTTTTAGCAGAAGGTCATACTTCATTTTCGTGCCTATCTTGGTTTTCGGGTGTTTCTACAGAAGAACTAACTCCTTAGACGCCGCGTTTATCTCCCCATATATCCACGTGGACACGAGGGGAATAACGATAACCGTTCTCTTTGCAGAGATCCACCAACCATTCCTGTTTCTGTTGTAGCAGGGTCGGCGTTGTCCCTTGAGGCATTAAGAGGATGGTCTCGGCAGGAATATCAATCTCCGTCTGTAACGCTTGGATCTCCGCTAAATCTTCAGGGGCATCCACGACAAATTTCACTTGGCATGGATAGTTATCCAAAAATTTTCGGATAACATCCGGACGGATGCGTCCACGTTCGTGACGTTTGAAAAATCGGTTGTCTGTTGGTGGATTAGAGTTACGCAACTTAGGACTCATGGAAATGAGATGTGCCGCTACCGCCGCAAAAAGAGTGGCGTTCGTTTCAATTGTGATGTGATGCCCCCGTTTATCCAATTCACAACAGAGTTCCATCAACTCCCTTGCCTGAATAAACGGCTCTCCACCGGTAATAACGACGTGCTGACAGCCGTATTGCGAGATCGCTGCAACGCTTTCAGAGACAGAGATGTCCCGGTCTTCAGGGGTCCAAGATGTGTAAGGTGTATCACACCAAACACATCTCAGATTGCAATAACTCGTTCGGAAGAAAACAGAGGGAACACCGATAAATTGTCCTTCACCCTGAATCGTATGGAAGAGTTCGCTAAATTTCATTCTTTCGTCCCCTCGCGCAACGTTCAGTCAAGGTGATGTGTAGCTGACAACATCTTGTTAGATCGGTCTTGGATATTAGGGAAATTAGACGCGAGTGCTATTTACGAACGGTGCGAGGTAGCGATTGCCGCGAACGATTATGCCTCAATGAGTTCAATTTGAACGTTGTCGGGTCCCTTGAAAAACGCCATCATGAGTCCATTGGGTTTCAAATCTTCAAGTTCCGCGCCTTTCGCTTGGAGCTTCGCGACTTCCGCGTCCAAGTCTTCTACGGTAAAGGCGAGTTGATAGACACCCCAACGTGGATTTCCACTGGTGTCCTCGACTTCCATATCTCCCAGCTTCGGTGAGAGAAAGATCCGTTCGCCGCCGATTTCCATCCGAGTGATCGGTAACCCGCGGACCTCTACGGTTTCTGTGACCTTTCCATCAAACATCTCTTCATAGTAACGAACTGCACCTTCTAAATCTTCACAACGAAGATGAACGTGGTGAAATGTAACTGCCATTTTTAGAATTTCCTTTCTTTATAGGGCTTACGCAGTTTTGACCATAGCACGCTTTATGAGATGGAGATGCCAAAAAAACGCAGACGGTCTTCTGGCACAAACTCACGGTTTTGCGGCGTACTCACCCAGATGCAACGTGCATCATGCTACAGAAGAGTAGCGTGCGTAAGTCCTACCTTAGAAGAATCGCGCGTGTCACGCGCGAGTTGAAATATCGTATAGGATAGGTAATTATCACATAATCGGTAGAATGTGTCAAACTATTTTTTTATCCGTGTCCGTTCAACCCAATCTACGATTTTATCAATTTTCGCAGCGCATTTTTTGTAACAGACCCTACAATTTCTGCGTATTTCCATAGGAGTCGTCAGAGGTCATCACCCAATGACATAAGTTCTGTTTAGTTTAGGTGTCAACTTGGGTTATATAGAAATACACTTGCTTGAACTCTTTGATAGTGAGAACGCTGCAGTTTCGGCATTATCCGCATAATATCTAAAACTCAATGCCATGTCAAATGAGGACCGGTTTTACCGGTCCTTTTTTTGTCCATTGTCTGAATCAGGATTTACAGGATTTTAGGATTGTCAGGATTATGAGTCAGGAGTCAGCGAAATAGTCATCAACGGTCAGCACACTACAATTTGAAGTTAGGATGCAGAAATCTCTGAAAAAGTCGAAGTATTATTCATGAGTTATGAATAAAAAAAATGAAAAAAAATCTAACTTTTTTGTACGAAATGCGTCTAAAGTAACGAATACATCAACTGAACATTCAAATTGTGTAAAAAGTAAAAAAGAAAATAGACCCTTTCAATGTTTTCCTAAATAAAAAAGGAGAAAATAATGTCAACCCAAATTCGTAGACAAGGCGACGTAGCGATTGTGGAACCCAATGGAAAATTAGTGGGATCCTCCGTGGTAGAATTACGAGAGGCAATCGCACCGCAAATAGAGACTTACGACGAGCCACGTATCCTTATCAACTTTGAGAACGTCAATATGATTGACAGTTCAGGACTTGGTGCTCTCATGGAAGCACGTGCGATCACGACCCGAAAGAAGGGGCGCATCGGGGTCATCAACGTTGGCAAAAACATCAAAAACTTGGTCCTTCTGAGTCGTCTCGTGAGTATGTTTGAACATTATGACACTGAGGATGCGGCAGTCTTAGGGCTATCCGCATAGAACACAGAGCGCAAGCGCATCAAAAGGGGATCGGTTTTACCGGTCCCTTTTTTGTTGAAGGGTCCACAACATGTCGCTGGAAAAATGGACAACGCTCCAAACGGAACATATCCAACACCTCGCAGAAACCCTTGCGAAACGGGAACTTCCTGCAATCGGGCAGCTGGAACCAATAGCGGATTTTGAGGAACTCCTCACGTTTGACGAGGCACAACCGACACCGATCGAATTCACACCACAAAATCCTGCATGGCGGTTAGAATCGGTTGCCGCACGGGTCATTGAGGCGGTCGCGATCGCGGCACATGAACCGCTTACTGAATTCGGATACCACGAACTCGCGCGTATCCTGTCAGCGCACGCTGAATATCTCTATACCTATCCAGACGGTGAACCGCGTCCGAGACTCGAAGCGGGAGGCGCGCTGGCATTGGTAGGCGGTGTCTGTGCATCGCTTCCGCAATCTCAACTCTGGCGACTGGCGGGTTTCGGAAGGGTCTCAACGGTGCTGGCAGAGGTTGCGCCGGTGCAGACTGATGCGCATCTCACCGATCCAATTGACATTGCTTTCTCGCTGGCGAACGAACGAAACCTTCCAATTCTGGAGTCCGCCGTGACTGCCTATAACAGCGTTCTCAAACGCGACCTAACACCTCAGCATCAATACAATTTACCCTTCAGCGATAGCGACTTCTTTGACGCGCTTAATCTGGATTATCCCGGAATGGCTGCCGTGAAATCCGCCTTCCTCGCAGAGGATACACCCACCGCAATATCCGCATATACGGACTTTCGGAGAAAATTTTTAGATTCACAGATTGAACGTAAATCATTGCCGCTAACAGATAGATCCGATACCTATACGACTGCGAAAACCTACCTTGAATGCCTGATTCGATTATCCATCCATCCGACACCGGCGATCACAGCAACAACAGAACTGGGTATCGCTGCACACCTCCTCCCTGAATTCCGTGGGAGTGAACAACTTCGCATGCTCGCGCGCCGTCGCTATAAATGGATAGTGGACGCGTTTTTCCACTCGGATGGATTTCACAAGGATCGCTCACTCCGTTCCCACGTCGAGGCAATTGCTGATTTCGTCAGATTCCTATCTGTTTATGAAGAATCCACGGCGCGTGACGATTCCCGTGAAGAGATACAGGCATCACTCGAAAAACAGGTGGAAACATGCCTCCTTTTGCGTCAACCCGATAACTCGTTTCCGCCGCTGGAACCGCTCCCTGCCCCGAACTTCGATGCCGATGAACTCCGCACAATTGCCGATAGCAGCTTTCAGCGTGAGGGTTTTCCGTCCGCTGACATCACTTCACACGCGCTTCCTGAGACCGGCTGTTATGCGATGCGGGATAGTTGGGAACCCGAGGCACAATACCTGTTTTTCGATACACATCCATCCGGGAAACCCAGCCATACGGATACCTCGACGCTGGTGTTACACGCACACGGACGGCACTTGACAACAGGTACTGTTCGCGTGCTTGATGCGCCGCTCTCCGCATCCGATAGGATTGACACGCAATGGATAACAACCCCTGCTTTCGACTTCGTTGAAAAGTGGCATCAAACGACAACTATTCACCATAAACGCGCCATCTTTTACCTCAAAGGCGAATACTTCATCTTGCATGACCTCGTCCTCGGCGACGGCGCGCAGACATTAGAACAGATCTTCCGTTTCGATCAAGGCGCAGCCGCTCATACTGCACCTCACACGGGGCACATACAGACACAAGACCCACGCCGTAGCAATCTGTTCATCGGTGCAGTGGATGCGACCAACCTAACCGTAGCCTCGGACGCGGACACTGTTATCTATCGGAAGCATGAGGAATCGCCGGTCGCAATGAACACATTGTTATTTCCTATGAAACCTGAAGTTAGATTTAATCCGACGCTCTCCGCTATTGAGGTGCATACGAATCCCGATGTTTTGGGGACAGGTTTCACTCTCCAGTCGCACAACGCAATGGACACGTTCCTCATCTCTGACGACGGTTTGGCGGAGATGTCCGCTACAGATATTCGGTTTGTCGGTGAATACCTCTTCTTACGGAGGGATGCCGCCGGTTCAGCCGTTCAATTTGTGATGCTGAAGGGTCGGTTCCTACAGGTGGATGGGAACGTCCTCGCCGATTTCGATGAAGCCTGCGAGAGTTATGTGGGGATGTAGGGGCTTACGGTTTTGTTGCCGTGATACGCTTTGATCGGCAAACATCTTGATATTCTACATATACATCGGGAAGTTTCCGCTTCGTATGTAATGCTAATCCTTTGCCCATTACCCCACTTATGTTGACTGGAATTGTCAATGTTTGAAGTCTGGAGGAAAACAGGTCGCCATCAACAAGGGAGAGATTATCTCCGATCTGCTTTCGGCTGCGAGGTAGGATAGACACGTTGGTTATTCCTCTCAATCTCTAACCAAAAAGGCATAATTAAACTTGGCTCTTAATTCGATTGATTAATCCTCAATGACCTCTAACGCTTGCATTCGCTCAAGTGCAAAGACGCGGGTATCCTGTCGTAACTCGCAAAATCCTTCTACACACAAGGTCTCACCGGACTCTCGGTTGTTCGGAATATTCAGGAACCGTTCTGGGACAACCACACGTGTCGTCCACCGTTTAGCCCTCGGTTTTTTGTACTCGAACCGAATCCGCTGGTCGTTGTCAATCGCCGATTGGATGTCCGCGAATTGTTCCGAGAATTCTGACTGTGATGGCTTTAGCGTAAAACTGCCGAACATATCGACTTCCCGGTACATACCCCTGTAACATTCAGCGCAGACGAGTCGGAGAGTATCTAACTCGTTCGTACCACCTTCAAATACCGGAATATCATGCAGTAGATAGACATCCTGCTCCTCGTCACAATGTGAACAGATCGAACCGTTTTCCCGGATAACCCGCCGTTTCCGTTCATCCCAATCCGGGGGCCAACACGGCAAATGGTCATAGATTCCGGTTAAAACGGATTTTACCTTCTCGAGTGTGGCACGTAAATCTTCAACATCAGTTTCTGAGGTTATGTCTTGTGCTACACCCTCATTTGGCACAAAGAGCGACAGAATGAGTTGTGACTTCTGTTTTTGCAGGGCAGTTTCAATCTCATGTTTTCGCATTTGCAATAGGATGATACACGAATAATGCAGGGAGTCCCCGTTGGAAAGTGCTATATCGTATTCATAATCGGTCTCTATCTTGCACACACTGCAATAAGGCATTTGACCCTCCTTGAATGTCAAGCATCAGGAAGACGTTCATCTGAAGGTCGTCCCTGCACAACAGGAATCACATAACTCCGAACTGTTACAGCGTCGATCGTCTCGGTCTCCCGACGCGGCTCTGGATCTTGGCGATGATCAAAGACGACAGAGTACCCTTCTGTTGCTCCTTCCACCTTGAGGTATGCCGCTAATTGCTTCTTTCCTGCTTGATAGCGACTATTGCCTCGCCAAATCTTTGTCTCAACTGCGTATTGATGAAATCTCGCGATTCTTTGCTTTTCCTTCATCTGTGAGGTGGCGACCTTTGGGTTTCTTTTTCGGTGGAATGATCTGAACATCGAGGCAGGTAACCCCTTGGAAACCCGAATCTTGATACAGCAGGCTCCCAGGCGGCGGAGAATCGCCTGCTGTGTCAGCGATACGCTTGTCGTGGATGCGACCTTCATACGACGCTGTGAGAAACACGACTTTGCTATCGGTATGTTGTTTCTTTTTCCCACTGTAATATGCCTTTTGTGCCTCTACGTCTTTCGGACGCTGAATCGGACGTTCCGTGCCATCCTGAAAAAAAGGATGTGATGCCTGAGCCGCCACCGAGAGTTCCGCAGATTTATCAAAGGGTGCGGCGGGTGTTTCCCGGGATGGCAACTCGCCAAGGTCTGCCAATATTTTTGGAGTGGGTATAGCGTCGCTTTTTTCGGTCTTTCCCCTGAAGCGTCTTTGTTTCGACGGATGCCAAAAATCGCTTGGAGAAATAAGGAACGAGTGCCGAGAACTCTTCAAGGGTATAACCTGTCAGCGACAGGAAGCGTTTCGGTTTATCCTTCAGAGTTTCATAACGGGTCATCAGTTGGGCTCCACTATGATATTTCTTCTGATTTTATCATAAACCAACTAAAACTTACAAGTAAATCGGAGCTAAGACGATCTGGATACAAATATGTCTTCTAATTCGCGAAATCCGTGTCATCCGTGAGAATCCGCGATTCAGACAGTTGACAAAATATTTATTTATCTGAAGGACGTTCCTGAACTACAGGAATGACGTAACTCCGAATCTTTACACCTGCTACCATCTCTGTCTCTACGCGCGGGACTGCGGGTTGGCGGTGATCGAAAACGACGTAGTATCCTTCGTTTGCCTTTTCTAATTTCAGATACGCGGCAAGTTGGGTCTTGCCTGTCTGGTAGTGCTGCTCGTTTCCCCAAATCTTCGTTTCGACAATGTACTTCTGTCCTTTGTGAAGGATGAGGAGGTCCATCCGGCCGCGTCCGGTTGGGACTTCCATGTACATCGCGCCATCCACGCTCTCAATGAATTGATCGAGATAGGCAAAAAGCAAATGCTGCCCAATGAATTCTTGTGGAGTATCGGGGACCTGGAGTATCTTAAACCCGGCGCGGGCAATAAATGCGCCGAAATTATCAAGGAGCCGCTCCATCTGGATATGGCCGGTGGGCGTAAGGTATTGAAAACTCACTGTGCCTTCCGGGAAGTAGTCGCGCTCCAGCCCGTTAACTATCGGCTTGAAGGCTTGTAGAATACGGTAGAAATAGATCGGATTGACAATTTCACACCTTCTGTCAGTCCCTCTCGTGATGACCCCGTAGGTTGCGAGTTCATCAATGATAGGATTGTCAGGGTTGAATCGGACACTATTCTCATAAGAGACGATTTGCATCAGGAGGGTTTCAAAGCGCGGATCTCTGCGAATATTGGATAAGAGATGGTCGATATTGGTGTTTCGCTCGTCGAGAAGCCATCTGTGTGCAGTCGTAAAGTGATCCATCGTAATCGTTTCTGTCTTAGGGATGTCCAGTTCCTCGGTAAGAATCTGGGCAAGCCGATTGACGAGGAAGGGTTGGCCTCCGGTTTGGTTCCAGAGGGTTTTGATGACTTCTGGTGCGAAGGCTTGGCCACCCTCAGCGGTATATTGTCCAAGAAGTTCGCCGACCTGTTCCAAACTAAAGTTCGGTAAGTGAAACTCGTCTTGGATATTGAAGGGAGAGATAGACCTATCGTAGTTGAGTTGCCGGATGCTCTTGACCCCGACAATACTCACACTATGCGGACATCTATCGGTAGAGCCAGGGAGGTAGATACGGCGGAGCGCATGCAGAAAACCTCTCACGGCTTCTTGCGGGATTCCATCAAATTCGTCGATGATGAGGATAACCTGTTGCTCGCCGTATTCAGCGTTTAGAAGATTTCCAAATTGCCTAAAGAATCTTCCCATTGAGAGGTGATCCGTTATTTTTGTATCTTGTAAGAATCGTGTGAGTGCCTCAGTCGGCACATTTCCACGCTGCTGAAAGGTATTCTCAATTTCTTCGCGAATATCTTCGTAGATGCCGTTATAAAAAACTGAGGGCGTACAATCTTCATAGACCTCAAAATTCAGTTGGATTGGGAAGTAAGTTGTTTCCGCCGCTGAAAGTGTATCCAGGGCACGTTGGAAGAAGGTTGTTTTTCCTGTCTGTCGTGGTGCGAAGATAACAATGTAGCGGCCCTTTTTGACACGGTCAATGAAATCCTTCACCTTCTCGGACCGGCTAACAATGTAGTTTTCATCAGGGTGCACGGGACCTTGCGTTCCAAAGGTCTTCATTTCCTTTTCTCCAAAAGCCGGATATTCCTTGAGATCACCCGTGAACGGGGCATGTTGCCCAACTTTAGATAGCCGGGCGAATTGAGGCTTGGCAGTTTATTTGGATCATATCTAATTCTTCATTTTATCATATTGCCGTAGGAAAGTCAAGTGTCGGAATTATGAGATCGGTGCGTATCAGGTGTGTGAGAAGTGGTTGAAGGATCGGAAGGGAGAGACGTTGCGTCGCGAAGATTTGCAGCAGTATCGTGCAATTTTGGTAGCTATAGCGGAGACGTTGCGGGTTATGGCAGAGATTGATGCGGTTTCCTAACCTCGCCTACTGCCAATATCTAAGTGATTATGGGTTTTACTATAATTTCTCCTTATCAACAACAATGGTGAAACGCGAAGCAATCTCATTTTCCTTGCAATTGATCGCAAATGCGCCTATAATTGATTCAAAGCCAGCACCAATACGGAAAGAAGCAATGAAAACCTACATTACCGTCTGAAATTTCGGTCCCATAGAAAAAGCAGAGATAGACCTACGTCCGCTGATTGTATTTGTCGGTGAGAGCAACACCGGCAAGACCTATCTCGCGGCGCTCATCTATGCATTACACCAACATTTTGAAGGGTTTTCACAATTACCTTGGGCAGGCTCTATTCCTTCTTATGTTGATTATTTTTACCGTTCACGAGAACGTAATTCACAGGACCGACAAGAAGCGTTAGAACAAGAAGTAGAGGTACTCGAAAAATTAAACACGCCTGAGCGTCCGTTCAAATTTTCCGATTTAACTCAGTGGATACACTCTATGTGGAAGTTTAAACTCACAGATCAGGAAGACGTCACAAACCAACTCAAAAGGTGTTTCGACCTTGAATCCGATTCTAAGTTAATTAGATTTACTGGAAGTCGAAACAAGAAAATGAACGTTTCACTATCGGTTCGCGAGGGCGATCAAAGGTATTGGGATTTTGAGGCGACGACCACTAGTGCTGTGTCACTCCTAAAATGATGGATGTGGGCAGCCACAAGGGACTGCCCCTACAGGGAAAATCCCTTCAA
>JAGWBV010000029.1:52341-63790 GCA_021295715.1 Candidatus Poribacteria bacterium
CAAGGGACTGCCCCTACAGGGAAAATCCCTTCAACCCAACTGACAATACTATCAAACTCAACTTGACACAGCACTAGCGCGGAGAGGACAGCATCAACAGATCCATCTTCAAAGATGATTGTTGACTGACGGAAGTACATATTCGTTCACAATTTTGAATGCCTGGTTCGCAATTGAGGAGCCGTAGTTACCACCTGAAAAAACGATTACCATCTGTATATCCGGGATCACAAATATAAACTGACCTCCGTTACCTGCGGCAACGTAGCCTTTGAGAGTTCTGCCTTGGACCGAAAAGCTATCGAGCCACCAACCGAATCCGTACCCTTCGTTTTTAGAATGCGGTTTTGTAGACTCACTGACCCAGGAGGCAGGGAAGATCTGCTGGTCCTTCCATCGTCCCTGATCAAGATAGAGCTGTCCGATTTTGGCCATGTCCCGTGGGCGCAGCAACAATCCTGCGTGAGTCTGGGGTAACCCGTTTGCCGTTCGAAACCAATCATGATGATTGATTCCCAAGGGACGAAAGAGATACTTCTCTGCAAACTGATCCGCGTGCATTCCTGAGACGTTCTTAATTACACCCGCGAGGAGGATCGTGCAACCACTATTGTAATTGAAACGCTCACCGGGTTCGTCTGACATCTCTTTTGACAGGACATATTCTATGAAATCGGCACTGTTCTCCATTTGTGCCTCGGAGTTGAGGGAATCAGGCTCTGACTGATGTGCACCAGATTGATCCCATTCAAACCCAGCCGTCATCGTCAACAAATGTTTCAATGTTATCCTGTTTTTCTCGTCAGTCCGGTGGTCGGCGTATTCTGGGAAGAATTGAAATATGGGTACATCAACGGATTCAATGTATCCGCGGTCAATTGCAATACCGATTAACGCTGATGCAACGCTCTTTGAAACAGATCGCAGATCGTGTAGTTTGTTCTTATCGAACTCGACAAATCCTTTGTGGCCATCGATGCCAGCAAAGTATTCCTCATATACCAATGTCCTATTTCGTACGATTAGAAGGCTATGAATATTCTTATAGTCTTGGTTTCGTATGCGGTTTGTCGCCTCAATAATCGACTCAGGGTTGAAACCTGCTGCGTCGAGAGTCGAGACCTCCCAAGTGTCAAGCATTAGAGATTCTCCTGTGTATCGCATCGATCCACAACCACCCAGGGATAAAACAGGGCAAAGGGATAGGACGAGGATACTTAACTTCAAAGTGGTCAAGTGGATTGTTTTGATCATTGGGTAACCTGCTTTCTAACAAGCGATTGAACAGCGAAAGGTGGTATATCTGCCTTGACTCTTTCTGAAGATATACCGCATAGATTCTGATTCTTCACATTTTGCTTCATATTGCTCTCCTTAAATCTTAAAAATATAAACACCAATTTTAGTTGATTTAAAATTACGATATATAATAATATAAATAGTTTAATAATAATATAAATAGTTTAATAATAATATAAATAGTTTAATAATAATATAAATAGTTTAAAAAGTCAAATGTATTTTATTTCCAATTGGGAAATGCATAGTATCTATTGTCTGAATCGCGGACTTTCGGGATTTGGCATCCGATATAGTAATATGCAGGCACGAGACCTGCCCCTACAGTGGTACAACACCCTCCCATATACCAAAATTGTAGAGGGATTGAATACCTCTGTCTATATCGTAAAAAGCCTTGCACCTAAGAAGTAGAGAACGTATAATGAAAAACACGTTTTTTCCGAATCCACATCATCAATCTAATAAGACTAACCGTGAAATAAAATATGAATTTTCAAACACGTTGCGACCGTTATTTACAGAACATCCACCAAACACAAACCACCGCTGAGGCTATGAAATCCGCGTCATCTGTCTAATCCGTGATAATCCGCGATTCAGACGAAAAAATGAAAAAAGTTACACTTTTCGCCAAATTATTTTTTTCCCACACAGAATCGCAACCGGGAAACACACACGAATACCACGTCCCCACTGGATTCTCAACCGAAAACCCGCACAGAAATGCCAATTTAAAAATGTTATAAAAACGTAACATTTTAAGGAAAAATGACCACGAAACGCCAAGAGGAACACAAAGAATTTGTCGTTAAGGGATACGCCTGTTTTGGTGGGTCCAGAGGGTCATCTGTTTACAGGTGGGTTGTGGCTTTGAAGACGGAATCAACCGCCCCAAAAAGCGTTGGTAAATGTGCCAAGGCGAAGTCCGTTCGGTTTTGTGTGAACGTATCACCGATAAGTCGCCCAAATTGCCATAACGTTCCATCGGTGACAATTCCGTATACCGGAAAAGTAGTGCTTCCATTCATTTCTTTCGCGTTTATTCTTTGAGCAGCTATCAACTCCGCCAGACATTGTCCCCATCCCTGTTCAAAATCGTTTTTCTTTGCCTCAACAAGGAGTATCAGCGGGCTTCCGACGACGGTTTTGCCTAATTCGGATCGGGTAGAAATAAAATAATCCGGCGTTCCGTTCAAGATTTCATCATAAATGATGGCTTGCTTTATCCAGAGGGCGTATCGATCGGCATAAACTTTGTAGGTCTCCTTCAAAACAGGAAAGATAATTGTTTCACACCGTGCAGCTTCAGAGGCGAAAACATGGATGTGGTCCCGTGTAAATTCAAAGTCTCTCAAGAATTCCGCTGATGGACTTGACGGTTCACTTTCAACAAAGTCGTCTTCTGAGTATGTGATATTGAACCTTTCTTGCACTTCAGAGATTGTCTTGAAATCGCTAAATGCCATGGCTGTGTCTCCAAATTAAAATGTGACGCGCCTATAAATGTCGCGAAGCGGAAGTGCGCAATCAATAGAAATAAGCGGTAACACATCTGTAAGTTTACGGAATTCCGTTGAAATCCACTCCGTGCCTTGACGAAGATAGTGTTCCACGCGCACTTTATCTTCTGAAATCAGGATGTATTCTTGCCAGGCGGGAATCTGCCGATAACGTGCGAATTTTTCACCTCGATCATCGGCTTCGGTTGATGGGGAGAGTACCTCCACAACAATACGCGGATTGAGGAGCGTGTCGAAAACGTGGTCTTCAAAGCGGAGTTCCTTACAGGCAACGACCACATCTGGATAAAAGTAGGAAGTTGTCGTGCCAGCCTTGACACGCATGTCGCCGATGAAGGCTTCGCACTCACTATCGATTAATTGATTGGAAATCCCATTAAACACATCCCCCGTGATGCGATTGTGCGAGCGACTGGCACCAGACATTGCGACTATTTCTCCTTTGATGAACTCATTTTTGAAGGGTGCTTTGCGCTCAATGGTGATGTAATCTTTGGGAGTTAGGCGAGTTCGTGCAGCAGCAGATACCATAGTTTCCTCCACGAATCTGATCGCATTGCTAATATATCAACTCAAATTCACTGTGAATATTATAATAGGTAATCCATTGCAAAATCAACGAAATTCCATAATTGTCTCAATCTAATGGGAACAGCGGGCGACGGATGTCGTGATATTCAAAATGTAGCGGGTTCACGGCAGTCAAGCCAGGTGTGTCTACCTCGATAATCTGTCCTGCAATGGGTTCATAGGCAGCGCGATAGGCAACCGCGGCTTTCACGACGATCATCCGCATCTCCGTTGGATCGATACCGAGACTGTAGAGTTGCTGGAGACTAAACGGGGTCTGCCGCCGACTCGTCAGGACAACCAGAGAATCTCCGACTGCCACGACAGTTGTCAAGCCCTGATTGTGGTATCTCTGACCGCCGTGCCGAGGTTGCGTTTCTATGTACTGACCGTCATGGATGAGACGGACAGTGCCGCGAATCGGGACAGGATCGCCGTGCAGGTCGTCCGCTTTTCCACCGACTTCAAGCGAAACCGTCCCCCCGACACCCGCCTGAATACAGCTTTGAACAGCCTCTGGATCGTAGACGACCACAACATATCCGGATGCCTCCTGCCCGACCAACTCCGCTAAGATAAAAGTGCTATCCCCGGGTGAACCACCACCGATATTATCCCCCATTTCGACAAGAATAACGGGATGATTTTCAGATTGGATGGCTTCCTCGACTGCTCGCGCAGCATCGGGAAGATTGAGCGTGAGTTCACCACGGACGTTCCAGAGCATATCGGATAACCGATCGGCTTCCGTCTGAGCGAGTTCTGGATCATCATCGGTGACGACGACGAAGGCGGGTCCGGCTTCATGAACATCGGCATACGGATACCCCACGGCGACGTTCCCGACGAGGATATTCGGATTTTCTTCTAACTGCTTCGCGGCGTTGAGAATAGGTGCCATCGGCGGCACGCTGGTAACATGATATAGGATATTGAGGAGCATCGGTGGTTTGGCGAGTGCTTGCGTCGGTGTAATCTCGTCTCGCAGTATCCGCATCATTAATTCTGCTGCTTGTAGCCCGCGTTGGCGTTGATCGATGTGCGGCGTTGTTTTGTAAATCACGAGTGCCGTCGATTCAGCGACCATCTGCTCGGAGACGTTCGCGTGCTGGTCAAGCGTGACAACAATCGGTAGGTCATAACCGAAGGCATCTCGGAGCCGTCGTAACACCTCGCCATCGCCATCGGGATAACTCTCGACGACCATCGCGCCGTGCAGTGCGAGAAGGAGTCCGTCATGCTGCGGTGCGGATTTGAGGTGCTGGATTAACATCTCGGTCATCCGGTCGAAAACATCGTCCGTCACGCGTCCTGCTGGCGTTGCTGAAGCCATGAATGTCGGATAGATCGTATAATCGAACGCTGTCGCGCCTTGAATAAATCCACTTATTTCATGATGTGCTTCTCCCCAGGTCTTTATTATATTACTGGCATGGGTTTGAGAGAACGCAGCAGCGTCGGTGGGGGTGCCGCTAAATGTGTTTGATTCGTGCATGATTCCGGCGATAGCAAGTGTGGTCATAGTATATCCCTCAGTCAGTTGTCAGGAAAATGGCAGTTAGCGGTAGGGACAGGTCTTGTGCCTGCCCGTATGGGAATCTCCTACCGTTGTCAGGAAAATGGCAGTTAGCGGTAGGGGCAGGTCTTGTGCCTGCCCGTATGGGAATCTCCTACTGTAAACTAAAAATACCTTGACGGGTTAACTGAAAATAGTGTATCATTTAACAATCTTTAAGTCTCGTATTTTCTAACAGCAGCATAAGACAATTCAAGCACGATTGGAAAGCATGACGCAGAACGGTACCCGGAAAAATCAGATTGAAGAAGCAATAGAAGTCGCCGCTGAAGCCCACCAAGGGCAATATCGGAAAGGCACTCGCACGCCCTATATCACACACCCTTACGCCGTCGGTCTTATTTTAATGGATGCGGGATGCACCGAAGTCGTAATTATTGCAGGTATCCTGCACGATACCGTTGAGGATACCGATCTGACCCTGGAATTCATTCGAGAACATTTTGGCGACGCTATCGCAGACATCGTCGACGGGTGTTCAGAGAACAAAGCACTGCGGTGGCGAGCGCGCAAGACCGAACGGATTGAGGCGTTACGAACAGCAAGTCCCGAAGTCTGCAGTGTAACATGTGCCGACAAACTTCATAATCTACGCACTATTATTTCAGAGTACGATGTCATTGGTGATGCCGTATGGGATCGGTTCCACGGTGGCGTCGAGGATCAGGCGTGGTATTACCGCAGTATTCTCGGTGCGATCGCTGATCGAGACGCGGCTTTACAAAAAAGCGTCGTTCGTGGTAAACTGTCTAAACATGACAGCGGTGCAAACACCCACTCCGATGGAAATGACATCGCACCGCAACAAGGGGCCTCCGATAGCAACGACGCTCGGAAGACTCCCACAGCAATAGATGCTGTAAACCCTCAACTCTTTCGCCAATTTCAGCAGGCTGTAGTACATCTATTTCAAGGAGAGATTTAATGAAGATTGCCTACGCTTTTAGACGATGTGCATCCTATCCCTACAACGGTGGCGGGTTACCCACCGATGCAACAGATCGACGACGGTTTTTGGATCATTCCAAAGCGATTGGATTTGATGGAATTGAACTCCCTGCGATGAACCTCCCTGAAGCCGAAGCCAAGACGCTCCGTTTGGAGCTTGAAGATGCCGGTGTTCCATGTGTTGCGATTCGTGGTGGTGGTGGTGCCGCACATCCGCGTGTCGCCGCTGCCAACAAGCAAAGTATGATAAACGCTGTTAATTTCGCAGCGAGTATCGGCGCGGGTGTCGTGAATTCCACCGTTACCACACCACCGCGCGACCCGAACGGTAAAGGCACGTATCGCGGTGAAACCGTTTCACAAGGCTCAAGCCGTCTCGCAAGTGCAGTGGATTATGAACGCACCGCAAAAGCAGTGAGCGAAGTCGCCGGTATCGCCGCAGATCAGGGCGTAGAGATCTCCATAGAAATCCATCAAAACTCGATTGCGGATAACAGCTGGTCGGCATTACATTTGTTAGAATTAATCGATGCACCGAATGTCGGTCTGAATCCCGACTTAGGCAACATCTATTGGACTTACGATACTCCAGAGGAATCGTGCGAAGCTGCGATCGTCGCGCTTGCGCAACACGTCAACTATTGGCATTGCAAGAGCCTCTATCGTGTGCATATCCCCGATCTGGAAACGGCTATCTATGTCCAAGCCCCGCTTCCCGACGGTGAAATCGACTACCGCTTCGCGATCGCGGCGTTGTTAGCCGTCAACTATGAAGGGTATCTGGCAATCGAAGGAATACGCGACGGTGATCAGTTCCACCAAGATGGTCGGAGCGTGGCTTACGTGAAATCTGTTTTGTCGGACCTGCAGTAACAATTTAGCACAAGAAAGGGAATGGAATAGAAGAAAGGAAGAAAGGAAGAGTGGGTAACCTCCCTTCCAACCTCCCTCGCTTCCAACCAAGTCGCTATGACACAAGAGAAAATTCGACTCACCGCGACCGTCAAATGTGCCGGGTGAGCATCAAAACTCGCTCCGGGTGAGCTTGCGCACATTTTAGGTAAAATTCCGAAATCCACGGATCCGAATCTACTCGTCGGCACTGAAACCTCCGATGACGCTGGGATCTATCGCATTTCTGACGAACTCGCACTCGTTAACACGGTGGACTATTTCACGCCTATCGTAGACGATCCGTATACCTTCGGTGCGATCGCCGCGACAAACTCATTGAGTGATGTCTACAGCATGGGTGGCGTTCCGAAAACGGCGTTGAACATCACGTGTTGGCCCAAGGCTGACTTGGATCTATCCATTCTCGGTGACATTGTCCAAGGTGGCACTGAAAAGGCTATTGAGGCGGGTGCAGCACTCGTCGGTGGGCATACCGTGGATGCCCCAGAGTTGATGTATGGACTCTCCGTAACGGGTATCGTGCATCCAGAGAAATTCGTCAAGAACTACGGTGCGCGTCCCGGTGAAGTGCTTATTCTTACCAAAAACCTCGGCATCGGTATTCTCACCACAGGACTAAAATTCGATAAAATCAGCGATGCTGTCTTACCACAACTCGTCGAATCCATGACTCGCCTCAATGCCTCCGCATCATCCGTTATGCTGAAGTACAGAGCCAGCGCATGTACAGATGTTACAGGGTACGGCTTGTTAGGGCATGCCTCCGAGATGGCAGCGGGTAACGATGTTCGCCTCAAAATTGATAGCAGTGCTGTGCCATACTTCGCTGACGCTCCTGCACTCGTTGCACAAGATACCTACACGCAAGCCTACCTTGCGAATATGACGTTCCTCGCCGATAAGGTTACTTTCCACACCGATAGCGAGGCAATACGGCATATCTTGATGGAGGCGGAAACGTCTGGCGGTCTGCTGTTCTCACTGCCTGCTGAGAATGCCGACGCGGCAGTAGCAGACCTCCGTGCCGCGGATTGTCCAGAGGCAGCTGTTATCGGAGAAGTAATAGCAGACGATACCGCACATATTGAGGTATTTTAAGGGCTGTCAGTTGTCAGCGATCAGTAAAGAAGGGTTATCGACTTTCAGTATGCTTCGCAGTGAGAACTTTCAGAAGGGAACATCTGGGGCAGTTGCATAATACTTCCCGCCACAGCACTCTCTGGCTGACTGCTGACTGCTGAAGGCTATAAGAAATATGACAAAAACAGAACTCGCGAAACAGATACGCGTTGTTTCATATCTTACAGGAGAATTCGTACTCCGCTCAGGGAATATCAGCAACTTCTATTGGGACAAATATCGGTTCGAGAGTAACCCAACGCTGCTTACTGCGATTGCTGAAGAGATGGCGAAATTACTACCGGCCGAATGCGATGGTTTAGCAGGTTTAGAATTAGGTGGCATTCCACTCGCAACTGCGCTCTCGTTGCAAACGGAACTGCCCTGTTTTTACGTGCGGAAGGAAGCGAAAACATACGGGACTTGCAATCTTATTGAAGGCGGTGCTAAGGAAGGCAGTAAACTTGTCGTTATAGAGGATGTAATTACGACTGCAGGACAGGTCTGCACGTCGATTGAGCAGATCCGAGCGGCGGGATATACAGTGGAACACGTTATAGCAGCTATTGATCGACAGGCGGGTGGTGCTGCGAAAATTAATGCGATCGGGTGTTCGTTTGCATCCATTTTTACGCTTGCGGAGTTGGAAGGAGAGTAGCCGTCAGCAATCAGCCGTCAGCGATCAGCAAGAGACCTCTGGTTCATCAGAACCCTCTTTTCTGATGGCTGAAAGCCGATAGCCGATAGCCATTAAATATGAAAATACTGTTTATCGGGGATATTGTTGGAAATCCGGGCAGAGCCGCAACAGCGCAATTTCTGGAAGAACATCAGGACACATACGACTTCATCGTTGTAAACGGAGAGAACGCAGCAGGTGGTAAAGGGTTAACGTTTGACATCGTCGACCAACTTTTGGCATCCGGGGTCTCCGCGATTACAACTGGGAACCATGTCTGGGATAATAGAGAGATTTTCCGTTTTGTAGATACAACACCGCAACTGATACGGCCTGCGAATTATCCGACCGATGTCGCAGGGCGCGGTGTAACCATTGTTGCATCCAATGATGGACAAACTCAACTCGGTGTCATCAATCTCGCCGGACAGATTTTCATGAGTCCTTATACCAATCCGTTTCATGCGCTCAATTCGATTTTACCTGAAGTGAAAGCCGTGACCCCCTATATCCTCCTTGACTTTCATGCGGAGGCGACCTCTGAAAAAATTGCGATGGGTTGGCACGCGGACGGCAGAGTAGGGGCGGTGATCGGCACGCATACGCACGTTCAGACAGCGGACGCGCGTGTCCTGCCACAAGGCACTGCTTACATTACAGATGTCGGTATGACAGGACCCTATGACTCGGTAATCGGCACAAGAGTTGACGATGTACTTGAACGGTTTTTGACGATGATGCCCACCCGATTCAGGGTTGCCAAACGGAACGTCAAGATCTGCGGTGCCGAGATAGAACTTGATCCAGAAACCGGTCTCGCAGTGAGCATCGTGCCGTTCCAGCATCAGTATTAGACAGGCTGTCAGCAATCAGCAGTCGGCAGCCAGTTTCAAATACGTCCGGATTCGGATATCCCTCCTACAGAAGATTAGTCTTGTAGGTTGGGTTGAACGGGAACTACTAAAAAACACTACAACGCCAATGACTTTCAAGTTCATTGAAAAATCTAAAGTACTGAAACACCAGTGAAACCCAACGTGTTATTACACCGACAGCGTTTGGTTTGCTGGGTTCCGCTACGTTATCTGTAGGAATAGGGGATTGAAAAGCGGAATGCTCTGGACAAAAAGGGGACGTTTTGATCATTTACGGCTCAACCTTGGGGAAAACACATACATCTATCGGGCATTGTTAGTATCGAACTCACGTTAACAGTAAACATACGGTGGAGGACTTCCGTTAAACAGATATGCAATTAGATATGCAATTGGAAATACCAGTAGCAACGCGGGCTGTCCACAGTGTCAGCGAAATAACAGATTTGTTGAACCGTCTGATAGCGCGACATCAACCCTTTCAAAATGTGTATGTGCGTGGACAGCTATCGAATTGCATACATCATAGTTCGGGGCACATCTATTTCACGCTCAAAGATGAGGCAAACCAAATTAAATGCGTCCTTTGGCGGAGCAATGCTACCCGTTTTCGCTCTCTAATTCGCGATGGCGAAGAAGTGCAGGTCCAAGGAAAGGTTGGAATCTATGGTCCTCAGGGTATATATCAGATTACGGTGAGCGCGGTGAAACCCTTGGGGGTCGGTGCGTTGCAACAGGCTTTTGAGGAATTGCAGGAGCGACTTGCTGCAGAGGGTTTGTTTAATCCAGTACATAAAAAACCGCTGCCAGAATATCCTAAGAAAATCGGTGTTGTTACGTCATCGTCAGGGGCAGCGTTTCATGACATCTGCCAACAGCTCCGCAAGCGGTATCCGTTAGCCGAGGTCTGGCTCCATCCGAGCCGAGTACAAGGGGATGGGGCTGCTGCGGAGATTGTTGAAGCAATCAGGGTGATGAACCAACGGGACGACATAGATGTGTTAATTGTCGGACGCGGTGGGGGTTCCATTGAGGATCTCTGGGCGTTCAATGAAGAGATAGTGGCACGTGCAATTTTCGCATCTGCGATTCCCGTCGTGTCCGCAGTTGGGCACGAGACAGATACCACGATCTCTGATTTGGTGGCAGATCACCGGGCACCGACCCCCTCGGCGGCAATTGAACATATCGTTCCAGATCAGGATGAACTGTTCGCACAATTAGACGGATATGACGCGTGGCTGCGTAGAATCATAAATGACCGATTTGAGGTATACAAAACACGCCTTCAAGACCTTGAGACACGGCTCTCACCGACACGGCGAAAGGACGCACTTTATCAACTCTCCCAGAGGATAGATGACTTAGAGACTGGATGTCGGAATGCTATGACGCGATGTCTTTCTAATAGTGAGCGCGACTTACGAACCCTCGCACAACGTTTAAACGCATTAAGTCCGTTAGCTACGTTGGAACGGGGGTATAGTATCAGTCGGAAAACAGATGGAGCGGTACTCACCTCGGCTGAACAGGTGTCAATAGGCGATAGGGTTGAGATTCAACTCGCAGACGGACGGATCGGATGCCGCATTGAGGAACTCCTGTCTGAGGAATAGCCGTGTCCGATTCAGGTACATCAGAATTAACCAAAAACCTGAAGGAGTAATAGATAGAGAATGACATTTGAAGAAAAACTCAAAAAACTGACACAAATTGTTGAACAACTCGAAGAGGGTAACGAACTACCGCTTGAGGACTCCCTCAAACTTTTTGAAGAAGGCATCGGCTTAATTTCATTATGCAGGCAGATGCTCGAAAATGCTGAACAACGTGTAGAAAACGTTCTCGAAACAGATTTTTAGTAGTTAACGCCAGTTTGAAAATTAATCTGTAGGTGTTTTTGCTTGGGTGTTTCCCCTAGGTAGAGCGGTAAATACACCGAAAG
>JAGWBV010000030.1:0-31073 GCA_021295715.1 Candidatus Poribacteria bacterium
TTACAAAGATTTATCACTATTTGCCTCCATTACCATGGCTATTCCTTTTCAGGTTTCACAAAATTTTATCGCGAAAAGCATTAGGTAAGTAAAGTAATTCAGTTTTACCGCTTATACACATTTTCGGATGCACCTGTGAAGAAGCAATAGGTATGTTCGTAGTCTTGCGATTCATCGCACGTTCTTAAAATGTTTGACGGGGAATGAGAAAGCGCACTTGACAAAATGAAAAACATGCATAGAATGGTAAGCAAAACAGCGGAAATAGCGTGTATCTCTTTGCAACGCTTAAAACCGAAAGGAAAGACTTAATGATTCAGACGGCTTACAAGGAAGCATATCGTCCACAGTTCCATTTTACACCGAAAACCAATTGGACCAACGATCCGAACGGCTTAATCCATTACAAAGGCGAGTTTCATCTCTTCTTCCAACATAATCCATCCGGTATCGACTGGGGCAACATGACGTGGGGACATGCTATCAGCACAGACCTCGTCCATTGGAAGCAACTCCCGCATGCCATCCACCCGGATGAACTCGGCACAATCTTCTCCGGTTCTGGCGTTGTGGATTGGAACAATACGGGTGGTTTTCAGACCGGCGACGAAGCGGTACTCGTCAATTTTTACACGTCTGCAGGCAGCCACGCCCCGAAAGAGGTGCCATTTACACAAAGTATCGCCTACAGCAACGATCGCGGACGGAGTTGGACAAAATATGAAGGGAATCCGGTCATTGAGCATATCGTGAGGGATAACCGCGACCCGAAGGTGATCTGGCACGAACCGACGCAAAAATGGGTGATGGCACTCTACCTTGACCAGAATGACTATGTCCTGTTCGGTTCAACAAACCTGAAGGAGTGGACACGGTTATCCGACTTACAGATTCCCGATACAGAATGCCCGGATATCTTCGAGCTTCCCGTTGATGGCGACCCCGATAATACTAAATGGGTTTTCTGGGGTGCGGCAGGGAAATATTACGTCGGTAATTTCGATGGAACAACCTTTACACCCGAAGGTGACGCGCATCGCGCTGACTATGGTGCCAACTTCTATGCAGCGCAAACCTGGAGCGATGTCCCAGAATTCGATGGCAGACGCATTCAAATCGCTTGGATGAGTGGCAGTAAGCCACCGGATATGCCTTTTAACCAGCAGATGAGTTTTCCGTGCGAACTAACCCTTCGGACGACTTCAGAGGGTATACGTCTACATCGAGAACCGGTTGCAGAGATCGAAAACATTCACACGTATACGCACGCGTGGAGCGACCTTCCGCTCAAACAGGGTGAAGATCCGCTTGCAGGTTTGACAGGTGAGTTGTTTGATATCCGTGCTGAAATAGCACTGAGCGATGCCACTGCCGTCGGTTTCAAAATTCGTGGGCAGGATGTCCGTTACGATGTCGCATCTCAGGAACTAACATTCTTAGAAAGGAGCGGACCCCTCGTGCCACAAAATGGGAAAATCCGCTTGCAAATTTTAGTTGACCGTATCTCTATCGAAGCATTTGGAAATGATGGTGAACTCTCAATGACGTCCTATTTTCTTCCAGATCTGGAGAACGCAGACATCGGAATCTACGCCGAGGGAAGTTCAGCGACATTGGTATCACTGAAAGTGCACGAATTGAGATCTTCGTGGGTTTGATGCCCAAAAAATGGAATCTATTGGGATACCCAATTACCAAAAAACGCGCCTGCAAAGTCTTATGAACTTTCAGGCGCGTTTAAATAAAAAAGAGTGTTTCTTAAATTAGTCGGCTTCTATAGACGTGCTTGTACAGCGCGACTGCAAAGCAGCCCAAACGTGCTAAACACTAAACGACTCACCACAACCGCATGTGTTTTTAGCGTTCGGATTAGTTATTTTGAAGCCTGAATCCATTAAGCCATCGTTATAGTCCAGGACGGAACCTGCGAGATAGAGTGTACTACGAGGATCGACGAAAATCTTCAAGCCATGAAATTCAAAAACTTTGTCGGTCCCTTTTGCGGTGCCAAACTCAAGATTATATTGGAAACCGGAGCATCCACCGCCGATAACCTGCATCCGCAAGCCAAGTTCGGATTCAGCTGAGGTTTCACTGTTGTTAATGAGGGTGGCCGCCTTTTGTGCGGCAGATTCTGTGACAGTAATCATAGTGGTTGCACCTCCTTTTTGGACAGAAAATCAGCAATTGCCATTTTTAAGACTTTTTCAGCAGTGTTCGCGTAACGTTGTTTATCCAGCGGCAGTCCTCCCAACGCTTCAGAAAGCTGCACAGCAGTAATTTCCAATGCCCGCGGGATCTGGGTGCCTGTAACCAGTTCAGTGAGGATCGAAGCACTCGCGATAGCAGTAGGGCAACCGAAGGCTCGAAATTTCGCTGCAACGATCACATTATCTGTTATCATGAGCGTGAGTTTTATCATCTCACCGTCAGCAGGAGAACCAACACTACCCGTGCCATCAGCATCGGTGATAGTTCCGATGTTGCGCGGGTTTTCGTAATGTTCGGTCACTTGTGGCGTATACATGAGACGTTGTAAATCGAGTTTACAAGGTTTTCCCCACGATTCACGAAATAAATTGTAATTTACAATTCCATTTAAAGAAACTTATTTTTCAATTATACGATATTTCCAGACACATGTCAAGTTTTTAAGTTCTAAATCAGATGGAGAGGACAGATGACACCCAAACAGCGATACCTTTTTGACTTAACGGGGTATATCCACCTCAAAAACGTCCTCAGCGATGAAGAATTGAAAAACGCTCAGGATGCCGTCGAGCGATGCGTCCAAACACCGCAGGATAAACTCCCGCCCGGTATTAGTTACGGTGGTGGTGGCTATTCCAACGGTTTTTCGTTCGACAAATCGCTTGAAGCACTCACACTTCATCCGAAAACGTGGCCGATCGTGAAGGAACTCACCGATAATAAGCCTCGTTTTAATCGAGGCAGCCTTCTTGCCAAGGGACCAGAGCACGATCAGGTTATTGGCAAGTTGCACTGTGCGCGTGAAGATTGTGGATGGCAGACGCGTCGCTACGACGTCAAGGATGGACAGATTCACTGCAACGACTTCGTCGTCTTTTTCTATTTCGCCGATGTCCACGCCGGCGATGGCGGCTTAGTCGTCCTACCGGGTTCCCACAAGGCAAACTTTGAACGTCCACAGGGGATCTTCTTCCCAGATCCGGAGGATCCACCCGATGAACTCCATCCGGCGTTAGTTAATGTGACAGCGCGTGCCGGCGACGCAATCGTTCTGTCCGAACTGTTGACACATGGAGTTCTCATCTGGAAACCGAAGGATCGGTATCGGCGATTTATCATCTTGCGTTACACAACACAGTTTTTCCAAGATGCAAGGGCACAGAGAGTCCCATTTCCACCAGAGGTGGTGGAACGACTTTCTCCCGAAACCATTGAACTCGTGCAACCCGCATCCTATACGCATATCAAGGAAATTGTCAAAAGTGAGTATATCCAGTTAACCTAACAGGTCAAGCAAAGATTGGGAAATCTTGCTTGATGCTTTCGGTGAAATATGCTACCATTCTTGCAATTGATACTGTGCCGCGTGGTTAGAAAGGTTACCACTAATTCACGTGCCATTATCTAACTGAAATCCTCAGAAAATTGTCCAGATTTCGCTTTTTTACTCTATTTGATGGGATTAGGAATCCCACCAGCAAACGGGAGGATGCACAATGCTCCAAAAATGTCAATTAACGCTCAGCTTAGCCCTCTGTCTTCTGCTGATACAGCCGCTCACAAGCTTCGCCGTAGAAGAATTCAAGGTCTCGGAGAATGGAAAGGGCGAGCAGATATGGTTTGAGGCGGAAGCCTTTGACGAAAGGGACTCCGCTGACGTCTATAAATTGGGTAAGGGTGAAAAGGCTGTAGATCCTGCCGATGGTGCCTTCGGGGATATTATCACGAACGCCGGTGCCGGTAAAAAAGGCTGGATACTCTACAGGTTCGACATCAGTCGTGCAGGCGGAAAAGCCGGGGACTGGCGGTTCATCGGGCGCGTTATTAATCCAAGCAACCATTCGGACTGGTTATGGGTTTTGGGCGACGATGGCGATAAGATTCCAGATGCTGAACCCGCCTTCGTCCGTCCAAATCACATTATCTTTGAAGAAAATATCCCCGAATGGACATGGAAGAAGACCGGAGATTTTGGACAGGATGCTGGCACGATTAATAAATTACAAGACGGTGAAAACGTCATGATGATATGGACACGGCAGAGTTCACTCCAGGTCCAGTACGACGTTTTCTGTTGGTCCAGTGACCTGGAATATCAACCTACGGATGAAGACTACGAAAAAGCGGACGAAAAAACTTTACCGGTGCACCCGGATGGATTGCTAACCACAACGTGGGGGCGGCTCAAGCAGTAGTTTCGTCCGATTCATCAGGCGTTTTTGGCTCTAACTCTGCTTGACACTCGGCACAATAACCGATGATTTCATTACGGAAGCGCACGGCTTTAAAGTCGTGTGCTTCACACACCGCTTTCTGCAAAGCATCGATTTGCGGTTCTTTAAACTCAACAATCTGATTACACCGCAGGCAGATAAGGTGCGCATGCTCCCGAAGTGAATGAATACTCTCATAGCGAGTATTCTTCTGCGCGTCAATGAATTCTGTCAACAATCCACTTCTCACCAGCAGCGGCAACGTCCGATAGATCGTCGGTCGAGACACCAGATAGCCGTTTCGACGCATCTGAACCAAGAGATCTTCTGTCTGAAAATGTCCCGGATAGTCAAAGACCTGGTTTAAGATGTCCAATCGCTTTTGGGTCAAACGGAGTCCACAACTTTTCAGATAATCTTCAAACTGGTTTGCAAACTCTGTATCGCGAGTAGTTTCTTCAGCGGTTTCCATTTTCCGACCCCTTTCAACTGGACGCAAAAGACAGACGACGACACGGTGGCGCAAGATCGTTCTTCACAGCATACTTATAATAGAGTTCAAGACCTTTGATCGCAGGTTCATCTAAGTCGTATTTGATGTGATGTTGTAAATAATCGCGACAAAGCGTTTCGGACAAACCAAGCTTCCGCGCTTCAATCCGTGCGATCTCTGGGATTTGTGCGATACCACGTGCTTTTGATTCGAGGAGTACCTTCGGTAAATTACCAAGCTGCGCTTCTGTCCGGGCAACCCAACAAGCGTAGACAAAGGGTAAACCGGTTAACTTATACCACGCCTTACCAAGATCTAAGTTATATTCCGTTGAACCCAGATGCCTGAGAGCTGGATCCCCAATCAGGAGGACCGCATCAAAAGGTGGATCTTGGCGATCCTGAA
The DNA here is from genome assembly GCA_021295715.1 of Candidatus Poribacteria bacterium. Taxonomy (NCBI): domain Bacteria; phylum Candidatus Poribacteria; species Candidatus Poribacteria bacterium. The sequence goes on from JAGWBV010000030.1 coordinate 5,323, forward strand.
GGGCAGTCTTTGGATTTACTGTCGGTCTGCACGTTGTGAACGCTGGGGAGATTCGATACTTCTCAGCCAGCAGAATTTTTAACAGCGCAATAGAGGAGCGGGAATTCGTATCGAGTCGACTGAAGAGTTGGATACTTTGGACGCTTCCGTGAGACGCAATGGATATATCAGGTAGGATACAGTAAGACGCATGCGAAGGATTCGCTCGAAAATATTCGATAGTCGAGATCAATCCTACCTCAATATCACCCCTACTTAAGGATAACGCGAGACGGCTCGGAGTATCAATACTGAATTCAATATCCGTTTGGATTTCCTCGTTCAATATCGGATGAATAAGCGGTTTAGTGTTTAGGAACGAGACCGCACCAACCCTTAAGCGGCTTTTCTGTACCACCGATTCCCCTCTCGAATGATCTCATTGTAAAGCGTATCACGCTCAACAGGCACGAAGCCAGCCTCCTCAATGAGGTGTGTGAGTGTCGAGACGGAAACCGCCTCTGGCGTGTCCGCTCCCGCCATGTGTGTGATTTTTTCCTCGGTTACGGTGCCATCAATATCATCAGCCCCGAAACGGAGTGCGACCTGTGCGGTTTTCAAGCCGGTCATTATCCAGTAAACTTTAATATGCGGCAAATTATCGAGCATCAAACGAGCAACAGCGATGTTCCGAAGATCGGTTAGCCCCGTCGTCGATGGGAGATACGCCATGCGAGTGTTCAAAGGATGAAACGCAAGTGGGATGAACGTCACAAAACCACCTGACTTATCCTGTTGTTCCCGCAGCCGAATGAAATGATCGACTCTATCCTCGTTTGTCTCAAGATGCCCGTAAAGCATCGTTGCATTTGTCGAAATACCGAGACGGTGTGCGATATCGTGAACCTCCAGCCATCCTTCTGCGCTCAGTTTTCCTGGGCAAATCTTCTCCCGCGTTTCTTCCGCAAATATTTCAGCACCGCCACCAGGCAACGAATCCAAACCCGCATCCCGTAATTCGGTTAAAACTTCTTCTATTGACATTTTAAAGATACGTGAGAAGTGGTGAATTTCAACAGCTGTGAAGAATTTGAGATGGACCTGTGGCATCCGTTCCTTCAGCCCGCGGATCATATCCAAGTAGTAATCGAAAGGTAATTTAGGATGTAAGCCACCAACACTATGAATTTCAGTGCATCCGTGCTCGATAGAATACATCGCCTTGTCTAAAAAATCATCAACACTCATTTCCCATGCCCCCTCGGTTTGCATGTTTTTCCGGGCGAAGGCACAAAAATGGCACCGGGCGTGTAGAATGCAGACATTTGAATAATCAATATGCTGGTTGATGTTGTAGTAAGTGACGTTTCCATTGAGACGTTCACGGGCATGGTTCGCTATAAATCCAACGCCTGTAATATCCGGACTTTCATAAAGCGAGACCCCTTCCTCAAAGGAGAGTCGTTCTTCTGCCTTGACTTTCTCATAGATTTCAGGCAACTTGGGGTCGGTAAAACGGCTATAGTTCTCCATCATTTCTTTTATCCTAATCGGTTCTCCATTTTCCTACGAATTTGGCAAGCCAAAACTTGCTATAGACAGTGAAAAATTGCTTGACAGTTGTCTCTTAATAAAGGTATTATAGCACAATAACTTTAAAGGATGCAAATCTTTTTTAGGTGTTAACAGTCAGCAGTTAGTTACACACCGTAGGAGCGGTTTGTAGATGCTTTTATGGGGTTTGGACACGCAAAGGGGAGCAGATAAACTTATGCCAAAATTAGGGCTTATTCATTACAACTACGCAAGTAAATCCCTTGACGATTTTCTGAAATTTACGAGTGAAACGGGATTTGACTACGTCGAATTACAAATTAGCGATGTATGGAACTCGGATGTTGCCAATCCTGAACAAAACGCCGAAGCCGTAAGAGCACAGGTTGAAGGTTACGGTTTACAGGTCTCTGCACTTGCTGCGGGGAACGATTTTGTTGTGTTGGAAGAGGAGGCTATCCAGTCCCAAGTGGCACGGATGGAACGCATCGCAGGACTTGCGAAACTTCTCGGCTCTTCAGTACTCCGCACTGAGGGTGGCTCCGCAAAAGATGCTGTCCCCGAAGGTCGATGGGTTGAAGCAATGGCTGGATGTCTCACACGATGCCTTGAATTCGCCGAACGTGATGAGGTCTACTTGGCAGTCGACAACCACGGCATCGTTACAAATGACGGTGACTTGCAGGTAGAACTCTTTGAACGTGTCGGTTCTAAATATGTCGGTGCCAACATGGACACAATGAATTACCGTTGGGCGGGTCACGATTTAAAAACCGTGGGCAGATATTATGAGATCGTCGCGCCTTATACATTACACACGCACCTCAAAGACGGGACAGGTTCGCGTGCGGATTACCGCGGTGAAGCACTCGGTGAGGGTGAAATAGATCTCACGAAAGCAATCCGCTGTCTCAGAGAGGCAGGCTATGAAGGTGTCTGGTGCTGCGAATATGAAGGTAGGGAAAACGATGGCACGGGTCAAAGAAAAAGCTTTACTTGGATGCAAGCGAACCTGTAACCAATGAATGAACACTCTCGTATCATTACACTAACAACCGATTTCGGCACAAGCGATACGTATGTCGGAACCATGAAAGGGGTCATCCTCGGTATTAATCCGAATGTGCAGATCGTTGACCTCACGCACGCTATCCCACCACAAGATATCTACGAAGCGGCTTTCTCAATTTATGCTGCCCACAGTTACTTTCCAAAAGGAACGATTCATATCATCGTGGTGGATCCAGGTGTAGGGAGTGATCGACAAGCAATAGTTAGCCACATAGACAAGGCATTCTTCGTCTGTCCCGACAATGGCGTGTTGAGTTATCTATTGCATAGTGCTGAGAACGAGGCAGCACAACCCGTGGATTCCGTGGCGATTCAAAACAGTGCGTACTACTTGCCAGAAGTCAGCAACACATTCCACGGTAGAGATATTTTCGCGCCTGTTGCGGCACATCTATCGCTCGGTGTGCCGCTTGGTGACATCGGTCCACCGGTGCAAACCCTCGTTCAATTACCCATTCAAGTGCCTGAACTCTCCGGTAATATACTGACAGGGCAAATTGTTAAAATTGACAGATTCGGGAATGCCATAACAAATATATCGGAAACCGCAATTGCTCGTTTAGAAGATGCGTCTATCGGAGAGATACCTGTTTATGAAATTAGAGTTGGCGGTGTGAGACTGAATCGACTGAACTGTGCTTACGCTGAATCTGGCATCGGTAAACCGCTGGCAATCATCGGAAGTTATGGGTTGTTGGAAATTGCTATCAATGGTGGAAACGCCAAAGAAGGTTTAGGAATAAAGTGGGGTGACCCCGTGGTAATGCAGCGGTTTGATTGAATATATAAGCCCAAGCGGGTTAGAATAAAATAGAATTAGATCCATAAAGGGGGATAGAAGGGAATTGAAACAGATTACATTAACTGGAATCAAACCAACAGGACAGCCGCACATCGGAAACTATCTCGGCATGATCAAACCGGCACTGGAGCTCGCGAAGGATTTTCAAGCCCTGTACTTTATAGCCGATTATCACGCACTCACGACCGTAAGGGATAGGAAGGAGTTGAGGCATCTAACTTATCAAGCCACTGCGACGTGGTTAGCGTTGGGATTAAACCCTGATGAGGTAATTTTCTACCGGCAGTCGGACATTCCAGAAGTGTTCGAATTGTCTTGGGTGTTGTCCTGTTTTACAACAAAGGGCTTGCTCAACCGCGCACACGCTTATAAAGCGATCGTTGATGACAATGTTGCCGAGGGGCGTGAAGAGGATAAGAACATTAACGCAGGGCTCTTCACCTATCCAGTTTTGATGGCAGCAGACATTCTGCTGTTCGGAACACACGTTGTGCCGGTCGGACTTGACCAGCAGCAACACCTCGAAATTACACGCGATGTTGCCTTGACGTTCAACAAAAATTACGGCAACGTCTTAACGATTCCGGAAGCCGTCATTCGGAAAGAGGTGATGACGATTCCTGGAATCGACGGTAGAAAGATGAGCAAAAGTTATAACAACGTCATCCCGATCTTCGCGCCTCCTAACCAAGTGCGTAAACCCGTCATGCACATTGTAACCGATTCCAAGCGTCCAGAAGATCCGAAAGACCCGGACGAATGTAGTATCTTTGCGATCTACCGTCATCTCGCTGATGCGGATGCTGTTGCAGCGAAGCGACAACTTTATCTCGACGGTGGACTCGCCTACGGTGAGATGAAAAAAGAGTTGTTCGCGTTGCTGGAGGCTACCTTTTCCGAACAACGCGATCGGTATAATACCTTCATGGAAGCCCCGGATGAGTTGGATAAAATACTCGAAAAAGGGGGAGAAAAAGCACGCGATATCGCGGGACCCATTCTGGCGAAGGTTCGCAAGGCGGTTGGCGTGAGCGTTTGAATTCAGTCATACGGAACGGGTTATGGGAAAGTCTATAATCTCGATTCGCACGGTTGCTAACGTATTCCATCGCCCGCTGAAAACAATTGTTCAAGAGACAGAATTAATTTTGTTTGCTAATTGTTGGGCATGTCTGCTACAATGGCAAAATAGCGTTGCTATAAAAAAAACTTGCATTTTAATGCAAAATATGTCAAAATATATTTAACTCCTATTTCTACCTTGCGCGGAACATCAGGCAATCAACATGCGCCGATAGTTTGGCAGACAGTGGAGTAATGCCACGAAACAGTCCGCGTTGCGGCGCGGCAAATCTCTAAAGAAAGTGAGAGGATTCAAATGAAATTTAACGCTTTAACATTTATCCTGTTTAGTTTAGGGCTGATAGCGATCAGTCTCGTTACGGTGAACAGTAGTAGTGCTGCAATTGACCCGAGCAGTGTTGTCGGTATTTGGCTGTTTGACGAAGCGGGTGGAAGCACAGCAATGGATGCCTCAGGAAACAATAATCATGGAACGATTGTCAACGCACCTATATGGGTGGACGGACGATTCGGTAGTGCTTTAGCATTTGATGGCAGCTGTGTCAACACAAACAAAAAACTCCTCAACGGCGTGCGTGAATTCACAGTCGTTGCGTGGGTGAAACCGGGGAATATCACAGAGAATCGTATCGGATTGATAGGACAGAACGATTCACCGGAATTCGGTTTTATTAACCCTGGTACCGTTGCGTTGTGGACACCAACTGCCGGTAGTAATAATCACCCATACGAACACCCACCCGGTGAGTGGCATCATGTCGCCGCTGTAGCTTCCGGAGAATTCACAAAAGTTTACATTGATGGCACTGCGACGACGGTCAACGGAAATTGGCCCAATCACGGCAGATCCGATTTCAATGTGAACATCGGCGGATGTGGCGTTTGGGACGGTACTGGCAACTGGTTCACAGGGGCAATGGACGAAGTCGGTCTCTTCCACGCACCTTTGACGGATGCCGATATTGCTGATATTATGAATAATGGCTTGACTGCCTTAGGAGTTGCGGTGGAACCCGCTGGGAAAATCGCAGTAACTTGGGGCATCCTCAAGCAGAAAGAATACTAAGCAATTTTAAGCACAGGACGGGTTGACGGAGCGGCTCTCACCGCCGTATCCGCAACCTGTCCTATGTCCCTTTAACCGATAAACCCCAGCCCGAGACTCGTTTAAAGAAAACAAATCCCAAAGCTGGGGCAAAATTTATCAGCGCAACGGGACGCAAAAACTGTTGCCATCCCATCGCGGTATTTTCAATCCGACTCCAACTGCCTAAGCAGATAGAGTCACACTGAAACGTTTACAAAACAGACTACATGTTCCTGTCCGCGTCGTCATACCGACGGGGCTCGCGGCGTTGTTCGCGCGGGCGCGCCGGGTTGACTTTCAGCGGACGTCCCATCATCTCTTGGCCATCCAATGCTTCTATCGCTCGCTCGCCGTCCTCTTGGTTTTCCATCTCAACGAAGCCAAACCCTTTGGAGCGACCATCGTACCGGTCACGAATAATCGTAGCCGTTCCAACCTGACCATACTCTCCAAAGAGTTCTTCGAGGTCGGTTTCCGTGGCCGCATAAGGCACGTTGCCAACGTAGATATTCATCTCGTTTCTCCTTTTAGAAATTATATGTCCCCTAACCAAGCATCACGAAGAGAATCGGCACATTCACGCGAACCGTGCCTCTCAAAAAACCGGTATAGGGAATAGAAATACGGGAAAATGAGAAAACTGAGCACTGTCAGCATTTTCAAAGGCAGAAATTTGGCAGCAAGCGTAGGCGGACATTGCACGCAATGCCCAAAATGCAAAGATTGGCAAAAATTAACTCTCATCAATCTCTCTTTGGAAGCCTTGTCACACTTTACAATGAGCATGTTTCGGTTCCAAACCGTAAAACTGTCAAAACACTACTCGTAACTTTGCCAGCGGACATTATCCACATTTCCCTTAGATTTACATTAAATTATATCACAATTTATATGACTTGTCAATATTAATTTCATTTGTTGAATAATTTTATTTCTTTTCTGACACAAAACCCCTGAATTTATTCGGCGGTCTATCACTTCGCGGTCATCCAATTATCGCCGATGCCTGCCTCTGTCCGGAGGGGTACCCGAAGCGACATTGCGTTCTCCATCTCTTCACAGACAATTGCGGCATGCTCCGCCGCGAGTGCCTCCGGTGTCTCAAGCACCAACTCATCATGAATCTGTAGAAGCATTTTCAACGGAAGTTTGTCCTTATCAATACGATGCTGGACCTGAACCATTGCTGCCTTCATTAAATCTGCAGCAGAACCTTGCACCACAGTATTGATTGCAAGTCGCTCCCCGAGGTTTCGCCGACTCCGGTTGGTAGCATAGATTTCAGGTATGGCACGGCGTCTGCCGGTGAGTGTGCTAACATACCCATGATCCGATGCCTGCTGGATGCACTGCTGTAGAAAACGATCTATCCCCGGAAAGCGCGTTTTGTAATCATCAATAAGGGCTGCCGCCTCTTTCACACGCATCCCCTTAATCCGACGTGAGAGACCTGTTGGCGAAACCCCATAAATGATACCAAAATTGATGGTCTTCGCCTTGTCACGAAGTTCACGCGTAACCGAGGCAGCCGGTACCTCAAAGACCTGCACAGCAACCGTTGTATGGATGTCTAAATCTTGGGTAAAGGTCTCGATTAAACTTTCATCTTCACTAAAGTGTGCGAGGATGCGAAGTTCGATCTGTGAATAATCTGCACAGATTAACTTATGCGCTTCTGGTGCCGTAAAAGCGCGCCGTAACTGTCTACCAATCTCAGTTCGGACAGGAATGTTCTGCAAATTCGGGTGGTCAGACTTCAAACGTCCTGTCGCTGTTGTTAACTGATAGAGGTGTGTGTGAATGCGCTGTGTTTTGGGGTCAACTGCATTCTGGAGTTGCGCCAGATACGTGCTCTGTAACTTACGGAATTGGCGGTACTCAATTATTAAACGCGGCACGCTGGTCTTCGGATCGTTGATATCCTCCCTCAGCGAGAGTGCCTCTAACACAGTCACATCAGTGGAGATTTTGCCACCCCGTGTCCGTTTCACAGGTTTGAAACCGAGTTCATCAAACAGGACTTGCGCCAGTTGTCTCGGTGAATCAATATTGCACGGATACCCAACGATTTCGTGAATCTCCTTTTGCCGAGAATCAACGAGTTCGCTAATCACAACGCTTTGACGTTTGAGTTCCTCCTTATTGCAAACAATACCGTTATACTCCATTTCAGCGAGAATAGGCGCGAGGGGTGACTCTATATCACGCGCTAACGCTGTGATCCCCATCTCATCAAGTTGAGGCGTAAGGAAATGATAAAGTCGGAGGGTAATGTCAGCATCCTCTGCTGCGTAAATTGTGGCTTGTTCCAATGGCACTGCATCAATCGTTTTCTGGCGACCTGCTTCTGCTTCAAACAGTTCACCTAAGTCTGTCGCTGCGTCAGTGGGTGTCGCATCGCCTGAATCCGTCGTGAGTTCCTCAAACGAGATCATCTTGTGCTCTAAATGGAGCAACGCCAGTGTATCAAGGTTGTGGGAGGGGGTCCGCGCATCAACTAATTGACTTGCGAGCAGCGTATCGAAAACAGCACCTTGGAGTTTCACACCGTTCCTGATAAGAATGCCGGCATCAAACTTCAGATTATGTCCACATTTCGGTAACGCCGGATTCTCCAAAATCGGTTTAAGTGCAGAAAGCACGGTGTCTGTATCCAAATGACTTTCAGGTTGCGGTGAGCGAACGGGGACGTAAACGCCATGCTTCGGTTTCCATGAGAAACTTAACCCGCACAGTATCGCGTCGCGTTCCAAGCCATCCGTTTCGGTATCAAAACTGATAATCTCCTGTGACGATAGCGTATCAACGAGAGCTTCCAGTTGCTCAAGCGTAACGATCGCCGAATAGTCCCCTGTTTCAGCGGTGTCGTAGTTGCCTTTGTCCAAAATGGCATCTGTTTTCTGCGCTAACGCCGCAACCCGTTCCTTGCGTGTCGTTGGTGTAGGCGTAACAGCGGACGTAGAATCACCACCCGCAATCTCCCTCACAACCTGCTCGTAGCGTTTGAGTTCTAACTCTTGGAAGAGTGGGAGGATCTTCTGGAGGTCAAGCGGTTTGACCCTTGCTTGCTCTATGGAGAAGTCCGAAGTGGCATCTCGTTTCAAGGTGACAAGCTCTCGTGAAAGATTGAGTTGTGAACGTGCCTTCTCCAAATTTTCGCGACGTTTCCCTTTAATCTCATCAATGTTCTCAAAAATGCCTTCAATGGAGCCGTACTGCTGAATCAATTGCGCTGCGGTTTTCAAGCCGACTTTCTCAACGCCTGGGACATTGTCTGAAGTATCTCCCATTAAGGCAAGCGTATCAACAACCTGGGACGGTTTTATGCCTTTCATTTCCCACAGCGACCGCTCATCGATAATCTTATCGTTATGGAGGTCAAGCATTGTAACCCGGTCGTTGATTAACAACTGTTCAAGGTCTTTGTCTTTAGAAATAATACTGATATTAACATCACGTGCTTCTGGATCGTCAAGGATTGCCTGTGTGACAGAGGCGATGATGTCGTCTGCTTCCAACTCAGGTTTACCGAGTGTCAAGATACCAAATGCCTCAAGCAACTCCAGAATGCGATGAATCTGTGTCACCAGATCATCAGGGGCTGGAGAACGATTCGCCTTGTATTCCGAATAAAGTTCATTGCGAAACGTGTTCCCTGGTGTATCAATCGCAGCGACGACATATTTTGCCTGAAGTTGCGTCAGAATCCTAATAAGTGTGCCAGCGAACCCGAACACAGCATGGGTCGCCTCGCCGGTGATGCTGCTCGTCAACCCGCTACGAATCGCATAATAAGCCCGAAATATTTCTGCGTGTGTATCAATAATATAGACGGTATCTTTCTGTTCGTTTTGCATTATTCCTATGCCTGCCTCCTAATCGGGGAAATGCCATTGACGCAAGGAGTCTGATGCTGACAAACCCGCCTCTTGCCCGAGCGCGAACGCCGTCGCGATCAGGTTCCGCTCGCCAGATATGATGTCACCCGCCGCAAAGAGTCCGGGGATCGGCTCTCCACTGCTGTCCAACATCTGCATATCCTCGTTTGCGACAATCAATCCTTCCTCATCCTTTTGGTAATCCCATCCCTCAAGAAACTTTGTGTTCGGGATGAGCCCTTCATCGACGAGGAAACCGTGGAAAAACAATTCGCTCCCATCAATCATCTCAAATCCCAAGAGGTTCGTTTTTTCGCCAATGTGCCGTTTTATTTTTGTTTCAATGATATTAATTTTACGTGCTTTCACCTGCTCCAACACAGAGGACGACATACCGTGGGGTCTACCGTTTGTTAGAATTGTAATTTTATCCGTAAAATCTTGCGCCCCAATCGCTGCCTCATAGATATAGTCTCCAACACCGAGGAGTGCGAGATGCTCGTTGACATGTAAGTGTCCATCACAACGGATACAGACGTGCCACCCTTTCCGATTGCCTGCATAGCGAAATACCGTCGCATACTGTTTATATAAACGCTCAGCATCGGGGTCAAATTCAATGTCGGGCCACTTATCATCAAATCCAGCGGCAACGACGACGGTGCGAGCTTTAAAGAATTCCATCTCCAGTAGTGTATTTTGTTTAATCGTTTTTGTGGAGGCTTCGAGTTCAAATAGGTCGCCGTTTCGTGTAAGTCTCGCAACCATGCCATCGCGTATATCAATGCCTGTCTTACGTTTCTCTGAACCCAGCATAAAATCGACGACAGGGCGGCTCTCCATCCATTTCATGAGTTCTTTCGCAAAGTGAGGTCCAATGATACCGGGAAAGACCGGCGCATCTTCAATTTCTACGGACTTTGACCAGTAAGCGCGACCCCGACTAAAACTCACCTTTCCTGAGTGCAGCACCAAAACATGCCGCATTTGATGGCTCGCTGAAACCGCCGCTTGCGCACCAGCAGGTCCCGCGCCAATCACCGCAACGTCGTAAATCGTTTCTTGCATGATTTTTTCCTTTTTTCTAATTTTTCTTACGGTTAAACAACGATCGTTGTATCCATAAGGTAAAATTAAAAACCGTACTTTTTCCACTTTTCATCGACTAACGCAATCACCTCATCAGACATTTGGATCTCCTGGGGCCACTCGCGTTGATAACCTTCCTCCGCCCATTTCGTTGTCGCATCGATACCCATCTTCGATCCCGCACCCATGAGCGGTGCCGCATGGTCCAGCACATCAACAGGACCTTCGACAATCGTTACATCCCTTTTCGGATCGACGTTGCTACCGACATAGAAAAGCACCTCTTCGAGATTCTGAACGTCTACCTCTTTATCAACAACGATGATAATTTTGCTGAACATTAACTGCCCGAGTCCCCACAGGCTGTGCATAATCTTCTTTGCCTGATACGGGTAGCGTTTGTCGATAGAGATCAGCGCAAAATTGTGGAATACACCGAACAACGGTAGATTCATATCGACGAGTTCTGGCAGCTGCGTTTTAATCAACGGCATGAAGATCCGTTCAGTTGCCTTACCCATGTAGCAATCCTCCATCGGCGGTTTACCGACGATGATTGTCTGATAGATAGGATTTTTTCGATGCGTAATCGCTGTGATGTGAAGAAGTGGGTACTCATCTGCCAAGGAATAAAACCCAGTATGGTCACCGAAGGGTCCCTCTATACAGGTTTCGTTTGGCTCAATGTATCCTTCAATCACGATGTCCGCATCTGCAGGCACGAGCATATCAATCGTCTTGGCAGGCACCATCTCCACATTCGATTTTCGGAGAAACCCCGCGAAGAGGAGTTCATCAATCCCAGAGGGAAGGGGTGCCGTGCCGATATAAGACATCACTGGATCCCCACCGAGTGCGATTGCGACGGGCATCTGTTGCTCGGCTTGACGATATTCGCGATGATGACCAGCACCGTCGTGATGAATTTGCCAGTGCATCGCTAAAGCGTAGGGCGTTATTTTTTGTAAACGGTATGTCCCGACGTTACGTTGACCCGTTTTGAAGCTATGCGTGAAAACCTGGGGTAGGGTGATGTATTTATCGGCATCAAGGGGCCAGCATTTAATGAGCGGCAACACATCTAAGGATGCGTTCTCACCCGTAAGGACGACCTCTTGACACGCGCCTTTTTTTACCGTCTTCGGGGGAAAATTCGTCAATTGCGACAGCAGTCGGAGAATTTTTATCTTATCAAGGAGGGAATCGGGGGGTCCCAACTTAATCATACTCTCAATTTCCGACGCGATGTGCCCAAGATCATCAACTCCGAGAGCCATCGCCATCCGTTGATAAGACCCATAGGTATTGATGAGAAGCGGCATTCGACTGCCTTCAACTTTTTCAAAGAGAAGCGCAGGACCCTCTGCTTTGCTCACACGGTCGGTGATTTCAGCGATTTCTAAGTCCGGTGATACAGTTGTTTTTATCCGTTTGAGTTCACCTGCTCGATCCAGAGCTTTAACGAACTCCGCGAGGCTATCGTATGCCATGCATATCCTTTCTTTAATCAGTGTTGATTAGATAATTAATTAACCGCCGCGACAACCGTTTAACGCCCTCTACCGACTTTCCAGAATCTGGCTGAGTCCTTGTTGATAGTTCTGATTTTCCGGTTCAAGTTCCAACGCTTTTCGGATCGCCTTCTCTGCTTGGGGATAGTCGCTACGTCGGAAATCAATGAGTGCAAGCGTGTTGTAATAACTCGCGCCGTTCGGATCCAAGCGGATGGCTTCTTGAACATAACGCCGCGCCGCTTCTAAATCCGCTTTCGCTTGACGCGCATAACACATACCCAAATTATGATATATCTCTGGATTGTCAGGGGTTAATGACGCGCTCGTCTTATATGTATCAATTGCCTCTGCATAGTGTTTCTGTTTCAGCAAAATGGTTCCAATCTTTAGATGTGCCTCTAAAAATCGGGGTTCCAGCGCGGCTGCACGTCGGTAATGTTTCAGTGCAGATTCCGCTTCATTCTGACTGAAATACGCCAAACCGAGTCCTGCGTATGCCTTTGCAAAATTCGGTTGGAGTTCCAATGCTTTCTGCTGTGCAGTAACGGCTTCCGAGTGTTTACCAAGCATCGTGTAAGCGATACCCAAACCGTTATGAGCCGCCACAAGTTCGGGATCCATTCCGAGTGCTTTTTGGTACTCCCAAACCGCTTTCTCGTAAAACCCGTTTTTGAGATAGAGTCTCGCGATGTTGGTGAGAATCCGGGCGCGTTCGGCTGTTCCTTGTTCCCGTTGTAAAGCACCTCGCAATTCCTGGAGTGGCATCAGTGCCGATTTTTGCCTCTCAAAGAGTGCCATCTGCTCACGCGCTGCATCTGGATTTCCTGCGCGGAGGGACGCTTGTGCGAGATTATAGAGTGCCTCAACTAACGTCTCATCGTGCTTATATGCCGTCTGATACGACGCAATTGCATCCGTCCACCGCTTTTCCTGCGCATAGAGCAGCCCTAACTGATAGTGCGCAGCTGCGAATTCTGGGGCAATGCCAATTGCACGTTGTTGGTGTGCTATCGCTGCGGAACGTTCGCCACGTTTGCTATAGACATTCCCGAGTTGATGGTGAATCATCTTATCGTTCGGATCCAAAGCAACCGCGACTTTGTAAGCGTCGAGTGCTTCGGCGTAACGGTGCATGTTCGCGTAAGCACTCGCCAAAGCCGCGTGGGTATATGCCGAATCGGAAACGAGCACGATCGCACGCTGATATGCAGCTACAGCATCTTCAAATTTTTCAAGCCCGGTATACGCCAATCCTAAACCGTAGTAAGCAGCGGCACTATCGGCGTTGTGTCCAGATCCTTCGCTTTCGGAGACTGGATTCGCTTCCATTGAGGCAATTATTTGATGGTACTCGTCAACTGCTTCCTTGTAAGCCTCAATTTGGAGGTACACTTTCGCAAGTTGCAGTCGAGTCTCAATCCGTGTGCCATCAACAGCCAGTTCTGCCTTATAAGTACGAATTCGCGTTGTGATGTCCACAGCATGTGACATCTCCTGACAGAAAGCATCCAGAACCTGCCAAAGGGTGAGGTTGCATACCACGAATGCCACCAACGCTACTGTGTTGTAGGAAAGTTTCCGTGCCACCTTCTACCGTCCCGGCGATGAAATGGAAACACCACCTAAAAACGTTGTTTGAGTCGTCCCCACGTGGTAGTCAATTTATCCTGTGGTTCTACCGGCGTAAGACCGGCGATTGCATCCCCAGAGACCGTGACATCATCAAAACTCGCGGCAGTCTCCCACGCCCAAACACCGGCTTGCCCGGCGGAATATCCAGCACCGGTTTCGTCCTTGAGTTCACCCTGCTCTTCACCGTTAATCCAGAGTTTCATTGAATCGCCTTCCACAACGACCCGCATGTCAAACCATTCGCCGTTCGCGATGGTGACGTTGGATCCAGGAAGTTCACCGATCTTGTCGCGAGCATCCCATGCCCCTGTCTTGTGTCGCCAAAGCTCGGTCTTGTTATTCGGGACATTGAGATAGTAGACATAATATTCCATCTCACTTTGGGCGCGATAAACAACACCCGCCCAGTTTCCTTCATCGAGTCGAACTTTTGCCTCAACGGTGTAATCTTCCCATTCAGCGTCACCGATGAGAGAGTGTTCAGCTCTACCGCCCTTAGCGAGTTTATAAGTGCCATCTTCAACACTCCAAGAGCCGTTAGCGGGAGCCCAATCGTCCGCATCCGTCTCAAACGACCAAGTTTGTTCGCCGCCAAAAGCGACGGAGGCTACGAGTAAACAACTTACAACAAGTAAAAAAAGATGTTTCACAATTTGCTCCTATGTAGTGCGATATGCAAGTACTTATACGCTGTGGCAGGGTTAGATGAACATTAACGGAGACCGTAGGGGCAGGTCTTGTGCCTGCCCACACATTACCCCAAAACATCTGAGGTTGAATCACCCAAAAATTAGTAAACCCGTTTGAGTCGTCCCCACGTTGTCGTGAGTTTATCATTCGCATCAACGGCAAGGGTATCCACGATATCGTCACCGGTAACCGTAACGTCATCAAAACTCGCCTCGGTTTCCCATGCCCACACACCGATTTGACCGGTTTTGTAGGTATCGTCTTTATGCTCACCTTGAAGTTTACCGTTGAGATGAATCTCAAAGTCACCACCCTCAACGACGACCTTCATATCAATCCATTCCTCGTTCTTTATCTGGACCTTTTCCACAGCCGGAATTTGCGCGATGTTGTCGCGGGCAGCCCAGCCACCCTCTTTGTGTCGCCAGAGTTCCGTCTTGTTATTCGGGACGTTGAGATAGTAGACATAGTACTCCATCTCGCTTTCTGCCCGAAAAACGATACCCGCCCAATTGCCAGCGTCTAACCGAACTTTCGCCTCAATCGTGTAGTTATCCCATTCCTCTTCACCAACGAGCGTATGTTCAGCTTGTCCACCTCGGTCAACGTGATAGATACCACCTTTGATTTCCCAATCTCCGTTCGCGACTTTCCAGTCATCGTGCTTCTCCTCAAAATCCCACAATTGGGTGCCTGCGAAAGTTGGTAGCGAAAACGCGACCCCCAAAAGCATGATGAGGCTCAAAGTGACCAGCTTTGAGAATCTAATAGCCGTTTTCATACCTTCTCCTCCTATTTTTCGTGAATACAATTTAGAACTTGTCAATACATTTCTACCATTGTAGTGATGGCAGAAATCCTACAAATAGAATAACGTTAAAAATCAAAAAAGTCAACATTAACTTCAAGAATGTTAGGGCTATTTAGTTCTTCTGTAGGAGCGGCTGTCTGCTCGCGAATTCATACGCAAATCAACCAAAACTGCTAAATACTCTACTTTTCTCTGTTTTATTTGACAAAAAACAGGATCTGAGCTAAAATTATAGGGAAGATTTCCGAAACTTTCACTTTTGTACATGAAAGTTACTGAGGCTGAGAATGAGCCTTCAATATTATTTTGATAGGCATTTTTTATCCCCATCTTCCGCGCGTGCGGTTTTTAATCAAGATTCCATGCCATCCCTATGGGATATTTGTTCCCGCGGAGGCAACCCCCGTCTGATTTACAAATACCCCCTCTCCCCTCCCACTTTACAGAAAATAAGTATAAATTGCCATAATGACCGCGTGTTGCCTTTTACGTGCGGATGGGCTACCTTCGACCCGCGTAGGACTTTTGCAGAACGCGCACCCCTTTGCTGTCCCTGCAATACGGGACGGTCCGACAAGAGGCTATTCTCCTCTCCTATCACTTTCAACTCCAAAAACCTTGCAAACTCTGATAGGCATTTTCCATTAGTGTGGATATGGCCCTTTCAAGTCGTATTTGAAAAGGCAGAAAACCGCTGGAACACTTTGTTAACCGTGGCACAGCATACTTTCCTGAAAGGATAAGGAACTGAAACGATGAAAAGATTTTGGACATTTTTTCTTATTGCGCTAACACTGAATTATTGGCTTCCCGTTGCTGAGGCACAAGATTTGGCTGCTGCAAATAAATTTCCAGCGGCGGGTCCGAAAATAGAGGGACCGTGGCTATGGATAATTGTCCCGACGGAGTCCCCAGGAGGCGGACTCGCCGCTGCCTCAGGTATAGACTGGTTGGCATCAGCAAGCGGCGGCTCTGTGACAGAACAACAGATTGCTACAAACGGCGTAACCGCACGCAGCGCAGTTGGAGACAGGGACTGGACTCTCGGTACACTCGCTCCGACTGGCGGGAATAACATTAGGCACATGGTGAAGGCTATCGGTTTGGCGAATGATTTCAATATAGATGATCACGTTGTTTACGGCTCTATCATCTTGGATTCGCCTCAACAACAAAATACTACGATGTATGTCGGGAGTGATGATGCTGTCAAAGTCTGGCTCAACGGTGTCATGATTCATAATAATCCCATTGATCGGGGGGCTACCGACTACCAAGAGTCTTTCCCCGTTACCTTGAAAAAGGGAAAAAATATCTTATTAGTCGCTGTTTACGAGCGGACTGGATCGACGAGCGGCTTTTTCGGGTTCGCAGATGCTGCAGCGTATAGCCTGATAGTCCCACTGCCCGTGCATATCGGCGCGGCACAACGTCCTCCAATGTATTGGGTAGACGCTGGCGTGATCTATGCACTCGTCGGGGAAGATGTCCAAAAATTCGCACCGGATGTGAATAATGCGTTAAGCATCGCAGTCGACGCGAATGGTAATAAAATCTATTGGACGGAGGGGACGGGTGAGAGTGTCGGCACAATCAATAGTGCGAACCTTGATGGTTCGGGCGTTACAAGAGTTATCTCGATCCCCGCGGTCCCGATAAGCATTGCCGTTGACACTGCGGAAAGTAAACTCTATTGGACGAACTCCCGTGGCAGAATCCAGCGTGCGAACCTCGATGGTTCCAACGTCCAAAACGTGGTGACAGACCTGCCATTTCCGGTAGATATCGCTGTAGCAGATGGCAATGTGTATTGGAGCCGACTGGACGGGAGGGTTCAGTTTATGAACCTCAAAGGTCAAAAAGTGATTCGCGATATCTCCACAGACGGGTTTCGCTGCACCCTTGCTATTGGAGGTGGGAAAGTCTACTGGACGGAGGCGACTGGCGACAGTTCAGGCACAATCAATAGTGCGAACCTCGATGGCACAGGTTCGACAGAACTCGCCTCGATCTTGGCGGCTCCGCTAAGCGTTGCCGTTGATACTGCGGGAAGTAAACTCTATTGGATGAACTCCCGTGGCAGAATCCAGCGTGCGAACCTTGATGGTTCCAACATCCGAAACGTCGTTGACGGTTTAGGGCAACCGTTCAAAATCGTGATTAGCAACAGCATTACGACACCCGCGTCGCCCCCTGCGACGACCCCCAAGCCCACAACACCCGTCTCGAAATACGATGTCAACGGAGACGGCACGGTCGATATCATGGACGTAGAGGTAGTGTTTACTGCCTTGTGCAGTGGAAACCCGCCAGCGACTCCGGGAGAACTTGATGTTACTGATGATGGTCAACTGACGATTCAAGACCTCGTGGCGGTCAGCCAGAACATAGAGACTTCGGAGGCCGCAGCGGCTCCAGCATTCCGTATGAAACTGACTGGTACCCAGATAGCCCGCATCCAAGAACAGATTGACCTATTGCGGGCAATGAACGATAGGTCACTCGGTGTCCAGCGGACCCTGGCGTATCTCCATAGTCTGCTCACAGGGGCACGTCCTGAGAAGACCCAGCTCTTGGCAAACTATCCGAATCCCTTCAACCCTGAAACATGGATTCCTTACGAGTTAGCGACCGACACGAACGTACAAATCACGATTTACAATACGCAAGGTGTTGTGGTGCGGACGTTGCAGCTCGGACATCAAGCCGCTGGCTACTACACGAGTCGCGACAGGGCGGCGTATTGGGACGGTCGGAATGTGCTTGGTGAGCCGGTAGCGAGTGGTATCTATTTCTATCAACTCCGGGCGGACAACGTTTCAGCCTTGCGAAAGATGCTTATCTTAAAATAGTATCATAAGACCTGATGAGAGCTGGGATGCTGATGTTTATTAGCTTCCCGGGTATCGCTGATGAGCAAGTTGAGTTGGATGAGCGAGTATCTTCTTCAATAAATGATGCCCTACTTCCATCTCAGATCCTATTAGGCGAGGTTCCCATACCTCGCCTAATATATTTAACGCGAGTTCGATAAAGCCGTTAATGTCGCGTCCACCATCAATGGACGATAGCATTCTGCACTAACTAACAGTTTATGCTACAAAAGATAGTGGGATGCCTCTGATAATCCGATGCGGAGGGCATATCCCAAGCTGACATTATCTACGGTAGATTTTACAATCTACGATGACCGATATATTTGTTTAAACTTCATTCAGTTTGTGCTACAATGCCCTTTATGGAACTTATGCTAAATAGTATTGAGATATACTTAGGGACCATCGATTATAAAACTACGAAATAAGAAAGGAAAACACTTTGCGTATAAGGATCTTAATCACACTTTTTATCGCCTGCTTTGCTATGATAGAGGCAACTCCGGCAGTGCTAAAAGTCGGTCTTATCTATGATGTGACCGGGCGCGGCGATCTCTCGTTCTGCGATGCTGCCTACGCAGGCGCGAAAAAAGCGGAAGACGAATGGGGGTTCAAGCTCACAGAAGTCACCCCAAGCCTCAGCACAGACACCGAATTGACGCTCCGCAGGCTCGCGAAACTGAAATATGATCTCATCATCGGTGTCGGTTTCCTTTTTCAAGAACCGATGAATCGTGTCGCGAGCGATTTCCCAGATGTCAAGTTCGCGCTTATCGACGCAGTCATAGAACAGCCCAACGTCGCCTCGCTCACCTACCGAGCACACGAAGGCACATTTCTTGCCGGTGTCATTTCAGCATTAAAAACAGAGGAAAAGCAGATAGGTTTCATCGGAGGGATGAAGGTGCCATTGGTTGAGGCTTTTGAAATCGGCTATCGTGCTGGTATTAAAGCAACAAATCCCGATCTTGAACTGGTCGCGGATTACGTAGGTGTTACACCACAAGCATTCAACGATCCAGCGAAAGCGAAAGAACTCGCCCTCTCTCAATACGGTCGTGGCATAGATATTATCCTCGCCGCTGCAGGTGCGAGCGGTCTCGGCGTTCTTGAGGCAGCAAAGGCAACAGAAAAGTCTATCATCTGGGTCGATTCCAACGGGAACAACCTCGCCCCCGGTTTGGTGCTCACGAGTGTCATCAAAGGGGTGGAAATATCGGTTTATGAGACAATAAAGAGTGTCCAAGAAGGGAGTTTCTCTGGCGGTTTGAAAGATTATGGGCTTAAAGAGGGGGGCGTTGAGTACATCGTTGATGAGGTCAATCGCGACCTTCTCTCGGACGAAATTCTGGAACAGGTCGAGGCATTTAAGGCAAAAATTATCGCGGGCGATATCGTCGTCCCACATGAACGGCAATAGAGATGGCGTATACACCACTTATCGAAATGCGTGGGATCAGCAAGCATTTTGGACACGTGCAGGCAAACGTCGCTGTAGATTTCTCACTCCATCGGGGTGAGATCCACGCGATTGTTGGCGAAAACGGGGCAGGCAAGTCTACCTTGATGAAAATCCTTTATGGTCTGTATCAACCCAATGCAGGCGAGATTTTCGTCGATGGTCGCGCCGTGACTATCTCCTCGCCACGGCGCGCGATGCAACTCGGCTTCGGAATGGTGCAGCAACACTTTACGCTTATTCCGGTCTTCACGGCTCTCCAAAACATCGTCCTTGCCAAAGAACCTCGCAAACTTGGCGCGCTCCTCGATTACCAACAAGCAGGAGAGCAAATTGCCGCTCTCGCCGCGCAACTCGGTTTTAATGTGCCATTGAACACACCTGTCGAATCCCTGCCGATTGGAACACAGCAACACACGGAAATCCTGAAAGTCCTCTACCATGGCACAGACATTCTCATCATGGATGAACCGACAGCCGTTCTCGCGCCGCAAGAGGTCGAAGGGCTTTTTAATTGCATGCGCAACCTCAAAAGTGAAGGGAAAAGCCTCATTATCATCACACACAAACTCGATGAAGTGATGGCAATCGCCGATACCGTCACGGTAATGCGACGCGGGCAATCCGTCGCCTCCTGTCCGATCAACGACACCGATTCGGCAGCGTTGGCGGAAATGATGCTTGGTGAACCTGTTATTCCTACCTCTGTGACGCGAGAACAGACGACAGATACAACACCTCTGCTCCGTTTGGAAAACGTCACGCTTTCAGGAAGCTCTGGGACCACAAAAAGGCACAGATGGAAAAAGGCACTAACAAATAGAGCGTCCAACAAACGACATCTCGACGAAGTTAACCTTGAGGTGTTTCCGGGTGAAATCGTCGGTATCGCAGGTGTCGAAGGGAACGGACAGTCAGAACTCGTTCAGGTCCTGACCGGATTACAGCAGATTGATAGCGGGACCCTCACGCTAAACGGAGAGCGGATCGCACATATCCCTGCCGACAGGCATCGACACGGCATTAGTCTAAATGACCGAATTGACGATAACTTCATCATCGGACATCATAAACACAGCCGGTTCTGTCGTTACGAGCTGCTTCAGCGAAAGTCAATTCAACGGTATGCGCTGAATGCCCTCGACAAGTACCAAATTCGTGTTGGAGATATCGCGGATCCAATTCGGACCCTTTCCGGTGGAAATCAGCAGAAGGTTGTTGTCGCGCGTGAATTAGAGGCGCGTCCTGAAGTTATCATTGCAGCGCACCCAACACGAGGCTTAGACATCCATGCCGCGGAATTCGTCCACACACGGCTTATTCATGCCCGTAACCGTGCGAGAGCCGTTTTACTCGTCTCCTCTGAATTAGACGAACTCCTTCACCTTAGCGACAGAATCGCAGTGATGTATGATGGCAAAATCGTCGGTATTGTGAAGCCTGCAGAAACAAACAAACAAGAGTTGGGTGCCCTGATGCTCGGTTTAAATCCGAGTAGGTAGGCACAAAAAACCAACGTTCTTCCGCTTAGGAGAAAAAATGATCATTGATTCACATACCCACGCATGGCCCCGGTGGCCCTATCAACCGCCCGTTCCTGATGACGAAAGTCGGGGCAAAGTTGAACAACTTCTCCACGAAATGGATCTGCACGATGTCGACAAGGCTGTGCTTATCTGTGCACGCATTGATCGAAACCCCGAAAATAACGATTACGTCGCAGCATGTGTCGAACGTTATCCTGAGCGGCTCATCCAGTTTGCCGATGTAGACTGCTCATGGACAGAGACATATCACACCGATGGTGCAGCCGATCGGTTGAAAACTGCAGCCGAAGTCTATAACCTCAAAGGCTATACGCACTACCTTAGGGGTGATGACGATGGGACTTGGTTCTTCTCTGAGGAGGGACAACGTTTCTTCCAGACAACTGCCGAATTAGGACTCATCGCCAGCATTGCCATGGGAAGCCATCAGCACGAACCCCTCCGAAAACTCGCTGGGCAGTTTCCTACTGTGCCGTTTCTGTGCCATCACATGGGCGGTGCACGTGTCGGTGAAGAGCATCCGTATCCACAGCTCACGCAGGTGCTTGCATCAGGGAACGTGCCGAACATTCATATCAAGATGTCCGGTTTCGCTTATGTCTCACAGGTTTCATGGGATTATCCACAGTCAGATACACACTGGATTGTGCGTGCCCTCTACGAACACTTCGGTCCCGGTCGTCTCTGTTGGGGGTCCGACTATCCGGTTGTCCGTAATTTTATGACCTATCAACACGCACTTGAAGCGTTCCGAACGCACTGTCCATTTATCCCGGAGGTAGACAAAGTGGAAATTTTAGGTGGAACACTTCATCGTCTATTAGCAGAAGCTGGAAGATAGCACGACCTCAGTCCTGTACCTATGTTCTGGGTGTTGATACTCTGCGTCATCATCGTGTTGTTAATTCTCGTCCGCACGAAAAGATAACAGAAAAAGTTGCTTTTTAAATTTATTTAAGGTATAATAAAGGTTAAAGTCGAATGGACGCAGTGTTAACATTGCGTTCCAGTGAGGTGAATCTAAAAACAAAAGGGAGAGTCAATATGAAAAGCGTCTTTGTTTTGACAACACTCGCGTTGACCTTCGTAGCGGGTTTCGCGCTTGCGACGGAATCACCGACTGTGCAAGGCGAATACATTGAAGCCCGTTCAGCGAGTGTCTATGTGGGTGCATGCCACTATGGTTCCGAATTCGTTGAAGGTGGCAGAGAGGCAACCGCCGTCTGGAACATCCAGAGTGGAACTTGGAACGACGTTTCGCTGAAGAACTTAACCGTTGTCGCTGTTATAAGTGCGAAAAACAATTTGGCAATTGAGACCAAGACCCGTAAGAGCGTGTTATACATGGATCCGAGTGCTACGACAGAACAGCGCGCCGCACTCAGCGATCTGCTCACGACGAAATACGCTGGTGTTTTGGGTGAAGTCGTCGTGACCCAAACCGCTTCCATTGAATTCACGAAAGAAGGCACCAAATATGATGTAACCGTTGGCGAAGTTCTCAAACTTTCTGCCAACCGCTATCCGTGTGCCGGATGCACACAACCGCATCAGATCTGGTACAAACCGCTGACAACGATTCAGAACGCCATTGTCGGTAAATCCGAAGTCTATCGCTATAAGGATTCTCACCTCCCAGTGACATGGCAGCAGAGTGGCACAGAAAACAACGTCTTTGTCGGCGACTTCTCGATCTAAGGCAGTGAATGTCTGTAGTTACCTGTTGGGTAGCTACAGACCCTCTTTTAATGGCGCACGTCCGATACCCGCACAAACGTGTATCCGTCTCGTTTAAGCGCAGTAATGATCCTATCTGTTGCCGCTATGGTTCCCAAACGGGTAGCGTTCCCATAGACGCCTTTTCCATCGTGGAAGATGATAATAGAACCCGGCTTTACCTTCCGCAACACCGTTTTGGTAATTTTGTCCGGGTTCTGTGTTGTCCAATCCCAACTCCATACATTACCGCTCACATGTGCGCGGTCCCGCTTCGCGAGCACCCACGCCACCGGCAGAAATCTTGTTAAGATAGGTGCCCGAAACACAATCTCACCCTTTACACCCATGTGGCGAAGCAGTGCATCCGTCCGCTCAATTTCCCGCCGGACAGAGGATGGCGGCAGCAAACCCAGTACAGGATGGCTATAGGAATGATTACCCACCTGGTGTCCTTCAGCGATAACGCGGCGTACCGTTTCAGGATGCCTTTCAACCCGATTCCCAATCATAAAAAACGTGGCTTTGACATCATGTTTGGCGAGGACATCCAGCAACTGATGGGTATAAGACGGACTCGGTCCATCATCAAAGGTGAGCGCGACGATCCGTTGATGTGTGTTCAGGTGAACAATATTCTCTCCGAAGGGCGGTTTGAAGAAAACCCACAACAATGCGACCCCTGACACAGCAGCGATTATTAATTTCATATTTCTACCCATTGGTTCACAGAGTTATTTAACTTTACAGTGTTAATTATATCAGGTATTTTTATTTTTGTCAAATAATTTTTGCGCGGGACTTCGATATGGATCGCGAGCAGTCCCGCGGCAATCGTGGCGCGGGATTCTGTCTCGGCTTTACTGCGTTAGGTGTGGCATCCTCACGGGTATCCAGTTCAGTGTTCCCGTCGGTTGCCGGTGGCTTTAGAACTCGTCTTCCTGCTGCCATGGGTCTGTCTGATAGTAAGCGTCTGCCGTTCTGCGATCGAGGTCTTGTGCGCGTGTGATGTCGTACAAGCTCTGTTTGAGTGCGTCAGGCGCGTCTTCTGGGAGCAAGATTTCCGTTTGATCTGAAGCCCTGTTGATCCCTTCCACCCATCGGATTTCCACCTCGACCTTCAACGCCCGGCACTGTTCAAGAAACCGATAGGTTCCGGGTGCCGCATTATGCTTGATCTCGAAGTACTGTTGGATAGCCGCTTCGCCTTTCTTCGAGATGGCGGCGGGCGGGCACCAAGCGATTCTGAAAGCACCGGTCAATACACCTTGGACGAATTCAAATTGAGCAGTCAATATTTTTCTCACGATTTTTCGCACCTCCGCGATATGCGTGAAGTTATCGGTTTTGGGACTCTGATCAGAAAGACAATCCCGAAACCTGTTAGATAATTCGGTACTCCTGTGCCGAGACGCAGCCGACACTTCTGGGGACCACGCATCCTGCTGCGTATACCGTTTCGGTGTGGTGGTCGCCTCTTTATAACTTAAGGACACAGTTTTAGCAGAAAAAAGTGCAGAAATCGTGAAAAAACCTTTCGTTCAAGTTTTCGTTTACCTCATGCTACCAAAGTAGTTCTCTTTCTACCATACTTTGATTATCAAACTCAAATTGGAGAATAGATATTAATGTATCCAACGATTGTTGATTTCGGTTTCGTCGGCATTCACTCCTTCGGGTTGATGTTGTTCACTGCGTTTATTACATCTGGTATTGTGATACAATCCGAATTGAAGCGACGCGGTTTCGCCCCGGAACTTGCCTCAGCTATCGTTATGGCTGCGGCAATCGGTGGCATTGTGGGTGCGAAACTCTATTCTGCCCTTCTCGACGGTCAGATCACTTTTCAAGAGCTCTTTTCAACGAGCGGGATAGTCTGGTATGGCGGGTTCATCGGTGGGTGTCTCGCTGTTATTATTGTGATCGTTCGCTCTTCAAATCCATTCCTACCGACAATCGACATCGTCGGTCCGACGGTTATCCTCGGATACGGCATCGGTAGGATCGGATGTTTGCTCGCGGGGGACGGTGACTATGGACCGCCCTCCGACCTCCCGTGGGCGCTGGCGTTTCCTAATGGTACTGTTCCAACCGATGTCCCTGTCCATCCGACCCCTATATACGAGACGCTTCTGTCGTGGGCATTTTTTGGCATCCTCTGGTCTCAGCGTCGTAAGTTTGAGGGGACTCCGGGTGTCGTGTTTGGTGCGAGTCTTGTATTGTTAGGCGTGGAACGGTTTATCGCAGAGTTTTGGCGGATCACGCCGCGCGTGCTCGGATGGATGTCAGCAGCACAACTTTTCAGTATTGGGGCGTTTATTTTCGGGATCGTGCTCATTCTCTGGATGTTCACCCATCCCCGTTCAGTGGAAGGCGAGGTACGGGAACCTCGCCAGCGAGACAGCCGCACGTGAAAAACCACATCAGCATAACAGAAGTCGTAGGGGACACCAGCGACGGTAGGCGGCAATCAGCATCTGGAGGAAATATGAAGATTTTTGGCATAATCATATAAAGGGTCTTTGCAGTATAGTCCATACGGTTTCAAGCGGATATGAAAAACGGCTCAAGCCAAGTTATTACTGGGTTCAAGCCGATTTAGAAAATGTCTGATATTTGCGCTTATCGGACGCTTTTGAGGCGTCCCCATGTGGTTGTGAGCTTGGCTTTAGGCTCTACGGGAAAACTATCATCGCCGAAGAACTCAATTTCGCCAATTTGAAAGTACGCCCCAGCCGGGTTCGATGCCGTGTCAAAAGTAACATGCCGAAAAAAGCGATACCCGGTCTTTTGAACGTCGTAATCTTCACCTGCCTCAAAAAGGACGACTTGCAGTCGCTGCTCCCAAAAGCTTTTCCCGTCGTGAGCATAGATGGTCGTAAACTCCTCGCCGTCGTTCGACCCCTGAACCTCCCACACTGTCGGGTCCCTCGGAGGAACATCGTTCGCTGAAGATACGGTGA
>JAGWBV010000030.1:31203-100872 GCA_021295715.1 Candidatus Poribacteria bacterium
CGTTGGCTGAGAAAATGGCGTTGTAACCGTCATCTGATTCAGGTTCACCATCGTCTTCTGGGTCGGTTAGGTCTCCTCCAAGCAGTGAATCCGTTCCTTCTCCCAAGACTTCCTCCGCCTGTGCCATGTCGCTCGTGCTGATAACACAAAAAGCTATCATCAACACAAATCCTGCTAATACTGACATAATTTTCATGCTGTTCAATCTCCTATAGAAATGAATCTCACTTTTACGTGAGTTTCCACTTCTCATATAACTCTAACGTGAATCTGATAATAAAATGCGAGTTCGCTTTAATCACTTTTCATCTGTAAAAAAGGTGGATTATTGTAGCATAAACTGTTAGTTTGTACCGTTTTTTGCCAAAACTGACTGAGGACGCTACGGGTATTTTTTTTAAACTCACATTAACTCTAAAATACACTGATAGAATAACACATACACAACCCCATTTTCAAGGAAATGAACAGAATCTTTCAAGGCATCGCACACCAAACACCGTTGAACATAATCCATAACCAAAAGCGGGTGTGAAGTCTACTTATGACCCCGCCTACGTAGAGATATTACCAGAGAAGAAATTGTTTGAATGCATAGGGAATCCTATTGTATACTAAGGAGTAGAGTCTACAGCGTATACAACTCAACCAAGAAAACCGCTTATTGCAAACATTTATTAAAAGGAGAATGAATGGATACAAATACGACTCCTGAAGAGCAGAATTTTGGACTGACGCCTGAAGAACGAACCTCTTGGGATGAGAACGGATACTTTATCCGTTACGACGTTTTTTCAAAAGAAGAAAACGACCTTTTAACCCAAGTCGCTGATGACATTGCTCTCGGCAAAATCCCCTTCCCAGATCATCGTATCTTTCAAAACGCTTTAGTCAGAGATGGGAAAGTTGAAGCATCGGGTGTCAACGCGATGCACAGTATCCATCAAATGAACCTTTATTCTCCTGAATTTCTCGCACGCACACGTGATCCGCGTCTCACCGACCCCGTTGTGGACATACTCGGTCCAGATCTCCTCGGTCTCAACAGTCTTTATATTTGGAAACCACCAAAAATTGGTCTCGGTTTTCCATGGCATCAAGATAGATGGTATACTCGACCCCAGTTCAAAACCGAAACGACTGTCGGAACATGGACTGCGATTGATACGTCAGATACGGAAAACGGGTGTCTCTACGTTATCCCGGGTAGCCACAAAACAGGCATTCTTGAGCATGATGACCTTGAAGGCTCACAACAACAGGAGTTTAAACAGGCACTCGGTGCCAAGGACGAAGATGGAGTCGCTGTTGAAATTCCACCCGGAAGTGTCATTTTTTTCGACAATCGAATCCTCCATAAGAGCACGGATAACAACACAGAACGTTTTCGACGAAGTAACATCGCGCATTATATCAGTGCCAAAGCAGAACGAGTTCCACATAAGAATTACATGCGTCCTCTTATGTGGGTTAGAGGTAAAATATACCCAACGCTGTCTGATGGCATCTACTGTGACCCTTTACCGATTACAGAATCCGAGTAGTATAGCATAGGGTGAATGGCTGAGAATCCAGAACCATACCGTATAGAATTCATCAATAGGAGAATGAGTGAATACAAAAACAACATCCGAAGAACAGAAATTTAGACTGACGCCTGAAGAACGCTCCTCTTGGGAGGAAAACGGGTACTTTGTTCGTTACGACGTTTTTAAAAAAAAAGAAAACGACTCTTTAGCGCAAATCGCTGATGACATCGCTCTCGGAAAACGCTCCTTCCCAGACTATCATATCTTTGAAAACGCTTTAGTCAGAGACGGTAAAATCGAAGCACAAGGTGTCCACGCGATGCACAATATCCAATATGTGAGTTGTAATTGTCCAGAATTCCTCGCACGCACGCGCGATTCCCGTCTCACCGACCCTGTTGTTGACATCCTCGGTCCAGATCTCCTCGGTCTCAACAATCTCTATATTTGGAAACCGCCAAAAATCGGTCTCGGTTTCCCGTGGCATCAAGATAAATGGTATTTTAACCATCAGTATAAAACCGGAACGACAGTCGCAACATGGAGCGCGATTGATGACGCAGATGAAGACAACGGGTGTCTCTACGTTATCCCGGGTAGCCACAAGTATGGAGTTCGTGACCACGTTGAACTTGAAGGTTCACAACAAGGGGAGTTTAAACAGGCACAAGGGGCTCGTGATGAAGATGGTGTTGCGGTAGAAGTTCCTGCTGGGGCGGTCATCTGGTTTAACAGCCAAGTCCTCCATAAAAGTACGGATAACCACAGTGAACGTTTCAGACGCGCAAACATCGCACACTATATCAGCGCAAAAGCGGAATGGACACGTCCGGAGGCTATAAATAAAAAACGCCCTCCTATGTGGATTCGGGGGGAAACCTATCCCGGTATGACGGATGAAGTTCAATGGGATGTAATATCAATTCTATAATCCGATTGGCTACTAACGGAAGAATACTCTCATGAAACTACGATTGACTACCATCTGGGTCTTGCTTCTTCTTTTATTTTTCTCATCTTCCGATGCAACCGTTCCTTCTAAATACGCCAAGCAATCCGTCGAATGGTTCCAGAGCGAGGAAGGTCGTCGTATTGCCGACAACGTCCTCACCTGGCAGACACCACACGGCGGTTGGCCCAAGAATAGAGACACGGCGTCTGAACCGTTTGATGGGAAAAGTGAGGATCTGCACGCAACGTTCGACAACGGTGCGACCACTAACGAACTACGGTTTCTTGCCCGTGCGTTTCGTGCGACAAACGAGCCGCGCTACCAACACGCATTTCTCAAAGGTCTTTCGCATATCCTTGAAGCGCAATACCCGAATGGCGGGTGGCCACAGTTTTATCCGCTAAGCAAAGCTTACCCTCGTCACATCACGTTCAATGACAATGTTATGGTCCGCATTCTCGAACTTCTCCGAGATGTCTCTGAATCTTCCGACTATCGGTTCCTGAAAACAGAGGAGCGCACTAAGGCTGAAACTGCTGTAACCAAGGGCATTGACTGCATCCTGCGCACGCAAATCAAGCAGAATGGCAAACTCACCGTCTGGTGCGCGCAGCATGACGAGAAAACGCTTGCGCCTGCGTGGGCACGTTCCTATGAGCCACCATCGCTCTCAGGTGCCGAAAGCGTCGGCGTCGTGCGATTCCTGATGTCAGTTGAAGAACCCACGCCAGCGATCATCGCCGCTGTTGAAGGATCCATCGAGTGGTTCAGGAGCGTCGCTATCCACGGCATGCGTCTTGACAAGTTCACCGACGCAGAGGGGCAGGACGATAAGCAAATCGTAGCGGATCCCGACGCAGGACCGCTCTGGGCGCGTTTCTACGAAATCGGCAGCAACCGTCCAATCTTTCTCGACCGCGACTCGGTGGTCCGCTACTCGTTTTCCGAGATTGGGCAGGAACGCCGCACCGGATACGCCTACTACGGGAGCTGGGCCGCCAGACTCCTCGCAGATGAATACCCACGGTGGAGAGAAAAGCACAAGTTCCCAGAGGAATGACCGAACCCTATCAATAGGAGAATTAATGGACACGAATACAGCATCTGAGGAACAGAAGTTTAGACTGACACCTGAAGAACGAACTTCTTGGGACGAAAACGGGTATTTCATCCGTTACGACGTTTTCACCAAAGAAGAAAACGACGTGCTACGTCAAATCGCTGATGACATTGCCGCAGGAAAACGCCCTTTCCCGACAGGGAATATTGATCAAAACGCATTGGTCAGAGACGGAAAAGTTGAAGCCTCCGGTATCCACGCGATGCACAAGATCCATCATGTGAGTTGTTTTTGTCCCGAATTCCTCGCACGTGTCCGTGACCCGCGTCTCACGGATCCGATTGTTGATTTACTCGGTCCAGATCTCCTCGGTCTCAATAATCTGTATATCTGGAAAGCACCCAAGATTGGCTTAGGGTTCCCGTGGCACCAGGATAAATGGTATTTTAACCACCAGTATAAAACTGAGATGACAGTTGGAACGTGGACTGCGATTGATGCAGCAGATGTAGATAATGGGTGTCTATATGTTATCCCGGGTAGCCACAAATATGGCATTCTTGAGCATAGGGACCTTGAAGGCTCACAACAGAATGAGTTTAAAATAGCACGCGATGCCAAGGACGAAGACGGTGTTGCAGTTGAAGTGCCACCTGGAGCGGTGGTTTGGTTCAACAATCAGCTCCTCCATAAGAGCACTGACAACCGTAGTCTTCGCTTTCGGCGTTGTAATGTTGCCCATTACATTAGGGCAAATGCAGAACGTGTCCCTTCTAAGAATGTAAAGACCGTGCGTCCAGTCATGTGGGTTCGGGGTGAGACATACTCAGAGAAGATGGAACCCGTCTATCGGGACGTTTTACCCATCCCAGAGTCCGATTGATAGCGATAGTGTAAATAAATATTTCGGTAATTCTGTCCCAGAAAACCACTGTAGGGGCAGGTCTTGTGCCTGCCCGTATATTACTTCATTTAACCGCACCTAAACCCTGAAATTTGACAAAAGATTTCCGCTGCGCTATACTGACATACAATAGGATTATTCGTAAGGAAGAGGGTTATGTCTTACCTTAGTTCCGAACGCCACCGAGATTGGAAAACCAACGGCTACTTGAAAATCCCCGGCTTTTTCTCCGCCGAAGAGGTAGACGATTTACAAGCATGGGTCTCTGAAATATCGGGATGGGAACCGACACTCGACAAGTGGATGCACCATTATGAATCCACGCCAGCCGGACCACGACTCTCTCGCTCAGAAAATTTCGTGCCCTACCACACCGATATGAGAGCCACCGTGACAGATGGCAAAGTATTAGATGTTGTCTCCGGTGTGATGGAAGAACCGGCAGTTCTCTACAAAGAGAAAATCAACTACAAATATCCTGGCGGTGGTGGTTACGCGGCACATCAGGACGCACCCGCTTACGAATTTATTAACTACCATATCACCTGTCTAATTTCGGTGGATTCAGCGACTCCTGAAAGTGGATGTCTCTATTTCGCGCCGGGTAGGCACAACGAAGGATTCATCGCGTTGGACGAAAAGGGATGTGTCGCTCCTGAAACCGCTTCAGCGATGGAGTGGGTCGCTGTACCTACAGATCCGGGTGACATTCTTCTCTTCGGCTCTTACATCCCACATAAGAGTCCGAGCAACCGTGCAGATCGACCAAGACGCATTATCTATCTCACTTACAATGCCAGTTCCGAAGGCGATTGGCGCGAGCAGTATTACGCAGACAAGCGGCAGGCTTTCTCGCAATACGCAAAAGATGGCTCAAACCGAGACAAACAGATTAGCAAAATCGCACATTTTCAAGGGAAATCAGTAAACCATGACTTTTAATAGCAAATCTCAGCTTTCAAGCGAGATTGAAAAGTACATTGATCCAAGTCTCGCACAGGAAATGAAAAACAGAACAGCAGAACAAAAGGTTGCCATACTGTTCAGTTATATGGAAAAACGTGGACAGTCGTTCTACGATGAAGTTGTGACGCAACTGGAGCATGCCCTCCAATGTGCCGCCCTCGCGCAACAGAACGGCGCAAGTGCCACGCTGATTACGGGCGCATTACTCCACGATGTCGGACATATCATCTTAGATGAACACAATGCCGATAGAGCGTTCCTTGATACGGATCTGACGCACGAAGAGGTCGGCGCGCAGTATATGGAACCGTTTTTCCCAGATGCAGTTACAACACCGATCCGGCTGCATGTTCCCGCAAAAAGGTATCTCTGTACAACCGATACCTCTTACCATGACGGGTTATCTGAGGCATCGAAAAGGAGTCTTATCGTTCAGGGAGGCGTCATGTCGGACGAGGAGCGGGAGGCGTTTGAACAGATTCCGCATTTCCAAGAGGGGGTCACTCTACGGCGATGGGACGATCTCGCAAAAGTGAAAGGACTGGAGACTGCTGAATTAGAAACCTATCGAGACATCGTGCAACAGTGCTTAATTGACTAATGAGGTAAAAAATGAGCTACGAAGCAATCGAATCAAAATTCATCGCAACACCAGAAAAAGGCGAGGTCTCCTCAATACTGATACGTCCAGACGACGCGAAGTGGCTGTTGGTACTCGGACACGGTGCCAGTACGACTATGAGACATTCAACGCTTCAAACGATCGCTGAACGGTTAGCAGATATCGGCATCGCGACATTCCGTTATCAGTTTCCTTACATGGAACGCGGCGGGGGGGGTAGGGAATCACAAGCAGTGGCTCTGGCAACCGTGCGGTCCGCTGTCGCAGCTGCACATGAGGCTGCTGACGATGTATCAATTCTCGTTGGGGGGCATTCCTATAGCGGACGTATGTCGTCACTCACAGCAGCAGAAGCACCGATCGAACATGTTCGAGGTCTCGTATTCTTCGCGTTCCCGCTGCACCCTTCTGGAAGAGAGGGAACAGAACGCGCGGAGCACCTTGATGATGTTACAGTGCCGATGCTATTTTTATCTGGCACCCGCGACAAATTGGCAGTCCTCGACCTATTGGAACCAGTCTGCGAAAACCTCGGCGACACGGCGACCTTACATTTACTGGATACAGCCGACCATGGGTTCAAAGTGCTCAAGCGCCGTAAAACGGAAGAAGACGTTTTCGTAGAGATGGCGCGAGTTCTCAGTGAATGGATCGAAACACTGGATTAATAAACCCACCCCAAACTATACTTCGGTAGGTGCGGTTTCATGAGGTTTCAGAATTTAATTCGGTAATATTTATTTTCCCTGGACCGGTAGGTGCGGTTTCCTAACCGCACCGGATATGTTACGGAATTACCGAAATATTTATTCAAACTTCATCTAACCGCACCGAATATCACAATCCGGTTACTTTTATCTCGGAAGTGCACTGATAGCATACCATAGAAGCGTTGCAATGCCGCCCTGTTGATGGTTTTTCGATTGTGAAGTTCTATAGTGAATGCTACCGTGCCGACGTCCCGTCGCATTGTAGAGTGCAGTTCTTCTTACACTTACCAGTTTTGCTACACTTTCCCTTGTCAACTTCGACATTTCAAACTCCTCTAAACGCTTCCAATTTATGGGAATTTAACGTAAAGAATGCTCGCTCGGTACAAATAATGAATCCTTAGACTGAATTCATAAGAAA
Source organism: Candidatus Poribacteria bacterium (assembly GCA_021295715.1). Lineage (NCBI taxonomy): Bacteria > Candidatus Poribacteria > Candidatus Poribacteria bacterium. Next base: position 38,368 of record JAGWBV010000030.1, read on the forward strand.
ATGAATCTACAATATAAGTAAACGAAATAATAAAAAACAAAGTATCTGCAGCAAGGCTACGATTACTTTTGACAAACCGTTGAAAATAGCATATAATCAGAACCCAAAGCACTGCGGAAAATACATATACGTCAACTCAAAATCAGCGTTTTGAGTAAATTACCTCATTAAGACGGAATCTAACAGAATTCGGTTAATTTTTTTTATTACCCGCGTTAGGATGAAAACGATGCCTCCACATTCTTTTAAAATCATTGCCGTTGAAAGCGAGTTTTACGAGTGGGACAAGCCACCGATTTGGAACGGCATGCACGTCTACGATAAAGGTAGACTCCATCTCGTTAAAGTTACCGCCCAAAATGGAAGCGACGCATTCGTTGGATACGGCTTCAATGGCGGAACCGCCGCGACCCGTCCCCTCCACCTTTTCCCAATGTATGTAGATCTATTCCGTCACATTTTGATCGGACGCGATGTAACGGATACCGCTAACGTCTCTCGGTTAGCCGAGAACTATAAAATCTACGGACCCGGCGGTTATCATACACAGGTTTTGGCAGCCATAAACCAAGCGTGTTGGGATATCCGCGGGAAGATAAAAGGAAAATCCGTTCACGCCTTACTCGGCGGCACACAAGAACGCATCCGCACATACATTGCCGGTGGCTATTACGGTCGCGGTAAGGGATTTGATGAACTTCGTGAGGAGATGGAACGCAACATAAACGAATTCAATGCCACTGCAGTTAAGATGAAGGTTGGAGATCCAGCAGCTGGACTTGAGACGGACATCAAACGGATTGAGGCAGTCCGAGAAACCGTCGGTCCCGATACAACCCTAATGGTGGACGCGAATTGTGCTTGGTCAGTTGAAAGGGCGTCCGAATGCCTTCCAGCACTTCAAGCAAACGGCATCTTCTGGTTTGAAGAGCCGATCCACAGCCACGATTACAGAGGACACAAGGCATTGCGCGAAATAGCACAAGAGTATGGAATACAAATTGCCACCGGCGAAAATGGATACGGGTTACACTATTTCCAAACGCTCATTGATTATGAAGGCGCGGATGTTTTCAATCTGGATGTCGCAATTCTTCCCGGTTATGAACCGGCATTGCAGGTAGTCGAAGAAGCATTGGCAGCTGAAAAGTCAATCGCCCCGCACGGCGCACAAGAATTACAAATCCATATCGCTGCAAGCCGAGATAACGGTTTGATGTTAGAGTATTACCCACCCGCTGTTGATCCATTGCGAGGCGAAATGTTTCTCCCAACGATGGTTTTAGAATCCGATGGGCATGTTACAGTTCCAACTCGACCGGGTATCGGCTTTGTTCCTAACTGGGAGCTTCTAAAGCATCACCGTGTATAACCGTAAGTTGGTAGAAACTATTCGACTGTCTCCTGATCCCAAGATACAAACCCGTAATGAAATGGACAGCGATATAATGAAACTCGAAAATATGTGAATACATAGAATTGAGAACCTACCGCCTCGCTGGCGAGGTGTTTTGCTTGGGTATTTCTGCGGATTTCCCTCCTAACCTTGCCAAACTTTATTCTCCCGCAGGGAAAATTTAAAATATCTGTTACCGAATGCCCCATTCCTTCGTTACTTAATAACATAATAACATATTAAAATTTGTGTGATTACACACGAAGGTACCTACGACTTGTAACGGAATGCATTCCCGAAAGGAGATCCATATAATGGATAGGACAGCTGCAGACTATCAGAAAGATCTTCTCTGGCAGACAGCCCTTGAAACTTTCTATCGCGTCGCTTACACCGAAAGCCTCATGACCTCAGCATTGCAAATGTGGAAACCAGTAGATGGCGTTATCAAAAGCATCGTGACGCTCACCACTATTACCTCAGTCATGGTCGGATGGATGGCATGGGGAACGCCAGCAGGAAAGGTGGCGTGGTTACTCATCGCAGGAGGTGCTGCATTTTTAGCACTTCTGCATGTCATTCTTAAGATTTCGGACCGCGTCGCAGATTTGAGTCACAATGAGCAGTATTTCAAAAGTTTACGCCTCAATATGGAGCGGTTTATCTATGAAATGGAAGCCAATCCTGACTTCCCATTAGAGCAATTCAAAATCACATTTGAACAGTATAGAGAGTGGTTGTTGGTGGGCTCGCAAATGCTAAAGGACGATTTTCTTTTGACGCGTAGACACCGCCAGAAGGTTCAAGAAAAGTTGAACCAACAGATGGGAGATATGATTGTATGAAAGAACAACCTATTGAAACCAGAGAACACGTAATTGGGCATTCAATAGGCCAACGCCCAATACATACGAGTTACGAACCACCGGGACCGCTGCCACAGTTTCGGCCCCGTCCGAAATTAAGTCCGGTATCATCAAAACCACAACCCGTTCCGAAACGACTGCTACACGTGGCATCGGCTGTAAAAGCAACACAGAAGTCTGCACCAGAGGCAGCTTCTGAATAGGCAACCACACCGACCCAGAAAAGTAGTTGACTTAATTTATGATTTCTGCTAAAATCCTCTCAATATTAAAATGATGGGAGGTAAAGAATTGTGAGACTGGTTTATCTGGTTTTGCTTATGAGTTTATTTGTTGTGAGTTCTGCGTTTGCTGGAATCCCTGACGATGGGGATTTACTCATGTGGATCGGCGAGGGCAGTGGAAATAAAGTAGTTGATGGCACTGGAAACGGAAATGATGGCACTTTCCATGGTAATGCCAAATGGGTCGGTGACGGCAAATATCAAGCCGGAATCTCCCTCAAAGGGGCAGAAACTTACATGGAAGTCCCCAATGTTATCACTGAGGCGGGGAGTCTGCTGTTCTGGTTCAAACCCGATTGGAACGGCAAGGATGGCGCTGATTATCGCATTTTTGATGCCAGTTTTGGTCCCATCTACTTCTTCGTCTCGAAGGGCGCGAATCACGTTGACATCAACCCCGAAGACTTCGGTTTCTATTTTGAAGCAGCGGACGATGCCGATTGGCAAGATGTTGAATTTGACCCGGCAGGAGTCATAACAAAGGATAAATGGTTTCATGTCGCCGCAACGTGGGATTTCGCTGGTGGAAACCCGTTCTTGTACATTGACGGTAAAGAAGCCGCAACCAGTGGTAAGAAAATCACTGGCGGTTTCCCCGCACTTCACGAAAAACCGAGATTCGGATGGGAAACTATTCCGTATATTCCGCTGCAAAACGGCGCAGAAGGCACTATTGATGAAATCTCTTTTTGGGAGCGCGCGCTTGAAGAAAAAGAGGTCCAAGAAATGATGGATGTCAGCTTGGATGTCGAAGCGGCAGGAAAACTCGCTGTTACATGGGGTGAACTGAAAGCGAGACAATGATAGTGCATCCGAATCAGCCTTACGCTTGAATATTCGGGTTCATATCTGTGGCATCAAAGGACATATATCAAATAAGTCTGGTGATTCTTTCACCAGGCTTATTTATTTTAACTCGCATATAAGACGGGGTTGGACGGCATTGAAATCTTGACAGATAAAGGATAAGTTCAGAAAAGGGGTTGCGGTGTTTTTCCAAGCGCGCGCGGGAGCCAGAGGCTCAACTCCGGGACATACGTCACCAACACAAGTGCTATTAGCAGCAACGCAATAAACAATAGCACAGAGCGGTAAAGCAGTAAGACAGATCGATCAAACTTCATGCTTGAGATGAATAGGTTCATTCCCACTGGTGGTGTCAAATAACCGATTTCAAGGTTTGTTAAGACAATAATGCCGAGATGTGCCTTGTCAATTCCAAATTGTTCGGCGATAGGAAGCAGCAACGGCACAACAATAATTACCGCTGAGAAAATGTCCATCAGACACCCAACAACCAGTAGGAATATATTAAGCCCAATAAGTGTGATGACACGGCTTTCTGTTGTTGACTGAATCCAGTCAAGGACAGTCATAGGCACATCAAGCGTGATGAGGTAGTTTGTCAATCCTAAAGCGACACCGAGAATAATGAGAATCGCGCCGACAAGCAACGTGCTTTCTTTGACAATGCGCGGCAAAACTCTCAACGAAATAGAACGATGGATGCCAAACTCCACGATACACGCATAGATGGCTGTTAGCGCAGCCGCTTCGTCGAGCGTAACGATACCCGATAAGATGCCTCCTAATACAATAAACGGCAGCAGCATCTCCCACTTCGCGTCCCAGAGTGTTCGCAGAAAAACTCTCCAATCAAATGGAGTTGTCTCAGTCCGTTTGAAGAGACTCCACCCACAACTATAGAAGCTTAGGATAGCCAGAATCAGGATCCCGGGGAGAATACCCGCAAGGAACATCCTGTCGATACGAACTTGGGCGATAATCGCATAAAGAATAAGGGGGACACTCGGCGGAAACAACAGCCCGATACTCCCAGAAGCCGTCACCAAGCCAAGCGAAAACTTTTCGTTATACGTCTGCCGTAGAATCGGATAGAGCAATCCACCGAGAGCAATAATCGTTATACCGGATGCACCTGTGAAAGTTGTAAAGAACGCACAGGTAAAGAGCACGACGACAGCAATACCACCCGGCAACCAACCAACACTCGCACGTGCAAACGCCACCAATCGTTGTGGTGCTTTCCCTTCAGCAACTATATACCCCGCAAATGTAAAGAGCGGGATAATCAGTATCGTCGAGTTCCGTGTGAGTCGGTTGAAATCGATTAGAATTGTTGAAATCGGTTCGCCTGCTGTAGCGTATCCAATAATTGAGGCACCACCAAGCAAGACGAAAAGTGCACCCCCGAAAAGCGCGAACCCCACCAACCCAATGCCGATTATTAATCCCATTAATCCGATTCTCCTGCGACAATGTTTGGTGTCTGTTCACCACCCATTAAATGGATACCAATTTGGAGGAATAGATGGATGCCGATGAGAACAAAACCGTAGGGGATAATAGCCTTCGCCCACCATAGCGGAACACTTCCGATTAACACAGCATCGCTTAATTGTTCATCATGGAGAAAAATAAAGCCGTAATGTGCCAGAATTCCAACGACGATCAAGGCGAGGCAATCAACGACAAGGTTGCTCCAGCGCGTAATATTTTCGGGCAGGATTCGGCTGAGCACATCAATGCTGATGTGCCTTCTTTCGCAAGTAGCAAGTGCAGCGCCCAACAGGCAGAGCCAAAGGGTGAGGTGCTGCAGCATTATATCGCTCCACAAGAGGCTTGCGCTGAACACGTAACGCATGACGATTTTGAGGATCGCGAGTCCTAACATCATTGCGATAATAAGACACAGCAAACCGGTTTCGATCTTACCTAAGGTGGTGTTAATGTTCTGGAAGAAAGTTTCTAATTTATGATTCATTTGCGAGTACTTGGATTCCAGCCGCTGGCAGGACAGCGACCTTCGCTTGCGCCGGGAGGCTTTCTGCAAACAAAGCAATCAACTGCTCCAGATCTCGGAAAAGGAGCGCGCCGGGATGTTTCTTGTAAAAATCATCTACCAAGAAATGTTCTGACCAGACGTGCAACTGATCTTGAGTGCCGAGTTGTGGTGCTGGCAGTTCAGGTTGTGTCCGTTCCTCTTTCTGCTGTACGAAGCGAGCATAATCAATCTGTTCAAACAACCCGTGGTAGCAGATGCCATCGCTTGCCGGGTTGAGTGCCATCCTGTGTGCCTTCTCAAAATGCGATAGTGCCCACATTGCCTTGCCCGTTTGGATTGGGTCGCTATCAAGCGGATAGCAGTTAAGCACAACCAGATCGGTCTCTTTTTGGCTTGCCTCCGGTATCACTGTGCCGTAAGTGTCCAAAGCGAAGTACGCGCCCTTGCGGTGCGCCTGCACAAAATCGCCCACAAACAGCCCACATATTTCCCGACGACTATTGAGCACAACATTAGCGATGACGTCAAGACCGAGGACACCTGCTACCGACTCGGAGAAATCGCGATGATCCGGTTCACTCCCTTTTCTTTCAATCACAGCGTGTCCGCGTCCCGGCGAAAAGGTGTGGAAATAGAACATCGTCGCGAAACCAGAAATTCCGGGTACAACTAATTTCGCACCACCACCGAAACCGACAGAACCGTGTGGGTAGATACCCCCCAAACAAATCTTGAAATCCGAATCTGCAACCACACGATTCAGATAGATCGGCATACCGTTATCAAGGTTTCCCAAGGCACGTAGATCACCACTCATAAAGTCGTGGCTTGTCGCTTCATATTCAGACGCAATATCCGCGCCGATCTTTTTAGCGACCTCTTCATCGGTGAGCGGACGGTGTGAACCACCACCAACAACAAATCGGATCTCGGATTTTGGGACACCCGCTGACGCTAACTCACGCAGAAGGAACGGAATAACGCTCGCAGCAGGTGTCGGACGGCTCAAGTCATCCACGATGATAGCGGCACTCTTTTTACCTTTCGCCAATTCCGAAATTCGGGGAGTGCCGATCGGTTCAGCAAATGCGCGTTCAATTTGGACATCAGAAAGCGCAGGCGCATCTTTCGGACCCAGCATTTCTACTTCCCAGCCGGTCGGAAAATTCAGCGTCAATTCCTCGTCTCCATACCAAGCCCGGGAGTGCACAGTAGCAGTGTTGTTCATAATTGCCCTCCATTTGTGGATCACAGAATGCGTAAAACAGAAGATGTGTCCCGCCCAGTTGCAGGAACATCCGTGCTCTTACGTCAGTACCTGTATTCCTCCTAAAGGTAAAATAGCGACTCTGGCGTGTGTCGGAAGTTTCTCCACGAACGATTGAATCAGCCCTTCAAGATTTCGGAAAAGCAGTGATGCCGGATACTCTTTGTAGAAGTCGTCCGCCAAAAAATACTCAGACCAAACATGGAGTTGTCCACGCCGTCCGATCTACTGCGGAGGGGCTTCCGGTGGCATCTGTTCGGTTCGTTGTCGAAGATAGCGTGCGTAATCAATTCGGTCATACAACCCGTGGTAGCAACTGCTATCGCTCGCAGGATAGAGTGCTATCGTGTAAGCGTTTTCAAAATAGCTTAAAGCCGCTAATGCCTTATCAAGTTGAATCGCATCAGCATCAAGCGGATAGCAATTAATCACCACCAGATCGGTCTCTTTTCGGATCGTTTCCGGTATTACTGTGCCATAAGTATCCATCGCGAAATGTGCCCCTTTACGATGTGCCTTAATAAAATCACCGACAAACAACCCACAGATTTCACGGCGGCTATTAAGGACAACGTTGGCGATCATATCAAGACCGAGAACACCTGCTGCGAGTTCGGCAGTGTCACGACGGTCAGGTTCACTACTTTGTCCCTCAATCACAGCCGGTCCGCGTCCCGGTGGGAAAGTATGGAAATAGTACATTGTGGTAAAGCCAGCGATGCCGGGCACAATGAGTTTCGCTCCGCCACTGAAGCCAACGGAACTGTGCGGATAGAGCCACCGAGACAAATCTTAAAATCCGCGTCCGCGACGATACCGTTGAGATACACCGGTGTGCCATTCTCAAGGTTGCCAAACGCACGTAAGTCCCCACTCATAAAGTTATGATTGGTTACCTCGTACGCAGCAGCGATGTCTGCCCCAACTTTTTTCACAATATCTTCATCAGTGAGGGGTCGGTGGGCACCGATGCCAGCGACAAATCGGATCTCAGATTTCGGGATACCTGCCTCGGCCAACTCGCGCAGGATAAACGGAATAACTTGTGCAGCCGGTGTTGGACGACTCAGGTCATCCACAATAATAGCGGCACTTTTTTTACCTTTCGCTAACTCTGAGATTCGGGGTGTATCAATCGGCTCAGCGAACGCACGTTCAAGTTGGGAATCAGAAAGCGCAGGCGCATCTTTCGGACCCAATACCTCTACTTCCCAATCTGTAGGGAAATTCAGCGTCAATTCTTCATCGCCATACCAGGCACGGGTGCGCACTGTAGCAGCATTCTTCATGAATTTTTTTCCTCTTCCGGGTGATTAACTTGGCATCGGCGGGAGAGGGCCGCCGCGATAAAATCTCGGAAAAGCGGATGCGGTGCAAGCGGTTTCGATTGAAATTCGGGGTGAAATTGAGAACCTACCATCCACGGATGCTCGGTCACCTCAGCAATTTCGACAAGGCTCTCATCTGGAGACAGACCGCTAAAACAGAGCCCCGCCGATTCTAACTGGGATCGATATTGATTATTCAATTCATAACGATGACGGTGTCGTTCTACGATAATAGGTTGTTGATAGGCGGTATAACTTTTGGTATTCTCTTTGAGGACGCACGGATAATGTCCAAGTCGCATTGTGGCACCGAGGTCAGCGACCGCGCGCTGATCATGCATTAAATCTATAACTGGGTGCGGCGTTTCTTCATCTACTTCCGTGCTGTTTGCGTTTTTTAACTGCGCAGCGTGTCGAGCAAACTCGATCACCAGACACTGCATTCCAAGGCACAATCCCAAATACGGTATCTTATTTTCACGGGCGTATCGTGCGGCAACCAACATCCCTTCAATCCCGCGATAGCCAAATCCGCCCGGAACCAGTATCCCGTCGGCGTTCTGGAAAACACTATCAAGGTCCGGATGTTCTGTGAGCGATTCCGCTTCTATCCACTCAATTTCAACGGCGGTTTCGTTGGCAATCCCACTATGCTTGAGTGCCTCTTGGACGCTAATATACGCGTCACTGCCAGTTGTGTATTTGCCAACAATCGCGACTCGAGTTTTCTGCTTCGGATTTTTGAGTTTTTCGACCATCGCGCTCCATTCAGCATCCATCGGTGGGCGCGCTTCAAGTCCGAGTCTCTTTAAAACGAGATGCCCCATGCCCTGTCTCTCAAAATTGAGCGGGATTTCATCTACGCATTTTGTGTCTAACCCTTCAAAGATATATTGTTCATTAATGCCGCAGAGGAGCGCGATTTTCTGACGGAACGCATCATCCAGCGACTGGCTCGTGCGGCATAGCAACAGATCTGGTTGGACCCCCAACTCTTGGAGTTTTCGGATGCTATGCTGGGTCGGTTTGCTCTTGCTTTCGCCATTCGGTAAGGTGTAAATCAGGGAGACATGGAGGAACATTGTACTCTCGCGCCCGACTTCAACTGCCATCTGACGAATGGCTTCAACGAAAGGTGGCATCTCAAAGTCCCCAATCGTTCCGCCTATTTCTGTAATGACGATTTCGGCTTCGTTATCCTTCCCAATTTGATAAATACGACGTTTGATTTCGTCAGTAATATGTGGGATCAGTTGCACGGTTTGCCCGAGATAGTCCCCACGGCGTTCCTTCGCAATCACTTCACTATAGACAGATCCGGTAGTGAAGTTAGAATGCTTGTTCAAGTCGATGCCGAAAAACCGTTCATAGTTCCCTATATCCAGATCGGTTTCTGCGCCATCATGAGTGACGAACACCTCGCCATGTTGGAACGGATTCATCACACCTGCATCCACATTGAGATACGGATCAATCTTGACAACAATCACTTTAAACCCTCGGTTGATAAGCAACCTACCAAGGGACGCGGTCGTGATGCCTTTACCAATACCTGAGATAACTCCGCCCGTCACGAAAATGTATTTTGTCATGAAAATTGTCTTATGAAGCCTCCAAAATTTGTTTCACCCGCTCCAGGTCGGCGGGAACATCAACCCCAATAAGTGGCGTATCCGTTTCAACGACATGGATGGGGACACCGTGTTCTAAAAAGCGCAATTGCTCTAACCCTTCTGCAAGTTCGTAAGGGGTACTGCCCCACCTCGTGAACGCTAGAAGCTGCTCTCGGCGGTAAGCGTACAACCCGACATGCCGATACACTGGGAACTTATGTAACTCTGTTTCGCTGGCGTTTCCAGGCAAAGAAGCACGCGAGAAATACAACGCATCGCCCTGAAGATCTGTAACGACTTTAACGACGTTAACGTCCTGATAATCTGCAGCAGTTTCAACCCGCTGTTTTAACGTGCAAACTTGAACCTCTGGTCTGTCAATAAAGGGCTGCAGCATCATATCTATCTGCGCAGGTTCAAGCAACGGCTCGTCGCCCTGTATATTGGCAACAATATCACACGTTAAACGCTCCGCGACGACGGCGACACGTTCGGTACCTGTAGCACATTGACCCGTCATCTGAACATTCCCACCGAAACGTGTCACGGCATCATAAATCCGTTGGTCATCTGTAGCGACAATAACTGCATCTAATGTTTTTGCGCGGCACGCACTTTCGTAAACATGCTGCACCATCGGCTTCCCGAGCAGATCCGCCAACGGCTTGCCTTTAAAACGGCTTGAGGCATAGCGTGCTGGAATGATTCCTACACTTTGCAACCGTACACTCCCTCATAACTTCCTGTTTTTTTACATTTTATTTTTATTCATTTCCTAAATCAGTTTAACGCAAAGCGGAGTTAAAATCAAGATTTTTTTGGTTTTCGGTTGCAGACCCGAATCGAAAAGTGGTAAACTTTAACGTAAGTGAATTGTTTCGTAAAAAGGTGAAGGAATGGTTCATCTGCTTAAAGGAGGACTCAAAAGATGAAACGGAACCCAATATTTACAATACTGACTTATAAACTCACGCTTTGTTTGGCGTGTTTACTTCTAATAGGCACCCTCTGTGTACCTACGGCAGAAGTTTTCTCAGCCGATGTTTTAGACCCGGACTTGGTGCTTTACTTCGATTACGAAGATTTCGACGGTAACACCGTCGTTGAAAAATCTGGACGCGGTTACGACGGCGATATTAATGGAAAGGTCACACAATCCAATGATGGAAAATTCGGCAAAGCCGGCAATTTCGCAGCCGGTAGTTTTCTGGATTTAGATGGCCCCAATGTTAAGCCTGAAGACATCCCTACCGAAGGTATGAGTATCGTCGCGTGGATTAACGTTGAAGCCATATCGGATATGGCGATCTTCAATGCCCGTGCCGGTGATAATACATGGCTTGTCCATCCGGAGGCACGCGGTGATGGAAATTATCGTTGGCTCAATCGAAGTCCGGGCGGCGCGACTATCTTTGACATTCGCGCTGGAGATAACAAGGCAAATCAATGGCAGCATTACGCTGGCACGTTCAGCCGCGCGGATGGGGTAGCCGTCCTTTACATCAATGGAAAAAACGTCGGTGAAGAAAAAGCCCGCGTCGGCACGCCTATCGCACCAGATTGGGGACAGGGCGCACGGGTCGGCTTTAATATTGATAACAAACGTCCTTTTACCGGATTGATGGACGACCTCAACGTCTGGAAACGTGGATTGACAGAGGAAGAAGTCAATGGCATTATGAACGATGGTGTCGACGCGTTTCTCGCTGTAGAAGCACAGGGCAAACTCGCGACGACTTGGGGAAAACTTAAGGCATCAAAGTAAGCCAAAACCAGTGAAAGTGGCTACATAAAACGGGAAAAGAATGGTTCATCTACTTAGAGGAGGATCTCGAAAGATGAAACGGGACCTTATACTAACTCCTTATTTGATGTGTTTATTTCTGATAGGCACGCTCTGTGTACCTGCGGCAGAAGTTTTTTCAGCCGATGCTTTAGATCCGGATTTGGTGCTTTACTTCGACTATGAAGACTTCGACGGAGATACCGTCGTTGAGAAATCCGGAAATGGTTACGACGGCAAGATCGATGGAGATATCACACAATCCGATGACGGGAAATTCGGGAAAGCCGGCAATTTCGCATCCGGCAGCTTTCTCGATTTAGATGGATCCACTGTTGAGGCTGAGGACATTCCTACTGAAGGCATGAGTATTCTGGCATGGCTCAACGTTGAATCCATCACAGATATGGCGATTTTCAACGCCCGCGCAGCTGATAATACATGGCTTGTACACCCCGAAGCACGCGGCGATGGAAATTATCGTTGGCTCAATCGGAGTCCGGGAGGCACAACGATATTCGACATTCGCGGTGGCGAAAACAAAGCCAATGAATGGATACATTACGCAGGAACATTCAGCCGTGCTGAAGGATTAGCTGTGCTTTATATCAATGGCGAAAATGTCGGTGAAGAAAAAGCTCGCGTCGGCACACCTATCGCAGGAGACTGGGGGCAGGGCGCACGTGTCGGTCGTAACATTGATGACAACCGTCCTTTCACCGGATTGATGGATGACCTTAACATTTGGAAACGTGGGTTGACAGAGGAAGAGGTCCATGATATTATGAATAACGGTCTTGGAGCATCGCTCACAGCAGTAGAAGCACGCGGTAAACTCGCAACAGCTTGGGGTAAGCTTAAAGCAAACTAACGAAACCGATAAGGATTCAAACCATTTTTCAGTAGGCGCGCTTCCTCAGCGCGTCTACCTAATTTGCGCAAGTCTCGAAGAGCGAAGAATGCATGGAAAACCGACCGAATATACTCTGGATTTGTAGCGATCAGCAACGATACGATTCATTAGGGTGTTACGGAAATCCGTTTGTCCAAACACCGAATTTGAATAGATTGGCACAGGACGGTGTGCTTTTTGAACACGCTTACTCGCAAAGTCCCGTCTGTACACCGAGCCGAGCAAGTTTCCTCACCGGACGCTATCCACGGACAACACGCTGCAGGCAAAATGGTCAGGCAATTCCACCGGATGAATTACTCGTGACAAAGTGCCTCCACGATGCTGGATATGTCTGCGGTTTAGCGGGTAAACTACATCTCGCACCCTGCAATCCGAGCGTCTGCAAAGGTACAGAGCAACGCATTGATGACGGATATGACCAGTTTTTCTGGTCACACGACCCAAATGATGCTTGGTTCACACATGATTACACACAGTGGTTACGGGATAAAGGGCTCCACCGGAATAGCAAACCGTTCCAAGGATCGAAACACGTCCAAGTAATTCCATCAGAAGAACACAGTCAAACGACATGGTCCATCGAACGTACAATATCATTCATCGGAAGTGCTAAGCAGTTTAATCAACCGTGGCTTTTCTCTCTGAATATGTTTGACCCACACCACGCGTTTGATCCACCCATAGCCGCATTAGAACGCTACCGACCTATGCTTGATGATATACCGTTGCCCAACTACGTTGAAGGCGAACTCGAAGATAAACCCATCTGGCAACGGATTGATCACGCCGGGGCATACGGCAACAGAGCTGGATATCCGTACAAAGACATGAGCGATGCCGATCATCGGTGGATACGCGCCGCTTATTGGGCTATGATTGATGTCATTGACGCGCAAGTTGGACGTTTACTGAATTTTTTGGAAGAGACTGGGCAGCGTGAGAACACAATCGTTATTTTTACATCCGACCATGGGGAAATGCTTGGAGACCACGGTATTTACCTTAAGGGACCTTATTTTTATGAACCCGCTATTCGCGTTCCTCTGATTATCTCTGGACCGGGAATGCTGAACAACGGTGCGCGCTCAGACGCACTCGTAGAATTGGTGGATCTCGCACCAACCCTACTTCAGGCAAGCAATATGGAGCAGCCCGTAGGCATGCAGGGACAAAGCCTACTACCCCTGCTCACAGGTGAAACAGAGCTGGATACACACCGAGATGATGTCTATTGTGAGTATTACAACGCGATGGGTTGGCATCGCGAACCTGCAGCGCACGCCACGATGGTACGGAGCAGACAGCATAAGATAGTCGTGGCACACGGAACAGGAAGCGGGGAACTCTACGATCTTGACTCTGATTCGATAGAAACCGATAATCTCTGGAATTCTCCGGAGAGTACGCCTATTAAACTCGAGATGCAGGAACGAGTTATGGATCGGATGGCGTGGACGGTGGATCCTCTTCCGATGCGTCAGGCTCCGTGGTAGTCTCTGAAGATGAACACATGCTTAGCACTTGAGTAAGATAGTCCTCCTGCGAAAGCAAGTCTTTATTGGCACGAAGACTCGCCTCATGGAACCGATAATTACCGTCACCGAGTTGGTAGTAATACTGGAGGTGCCCAGTACTGACCGCCCGCTTGAGGTCTGCGGGTGAGATTCCGAGCATCCGTGCCGCCTCTTCAAGGTTGTATTCAACCACAGTATGGCGTATTCGCATCTTATTTTCTCCATTTCGGTGTTGTAACGCGAACGTACGTGCTATTTAAAATTACACGGATATAACACAATAGACGGGATCAAATTTCATGACGCAGCATCGGAGTGCCAGTTACGCCTTAGTGAAATCTCTTAAATCGTCGCTTCTATGCACATTGGTTTTCTGTACTATTATAGCAGGATCAAAAGCAAATGCCGAGAACTTTCTATCCAGATGGGATCAGACCCTCTTTGATCGTATCTATGATGCGCCACCACACCAACAACCGACGTGGACAATGATGGAAGGGATAACAGAATTTGGGCATTATCGGGCAGTTATGGGACTTTCTATTCTTCTCATGGCTTACGGTGATGAAGCACATCAGGAAACTGGAAGGCTTTTGTCTTCGGCATTCCTCGGAACTGGGTTGGTAACGTTTGGTATGAAGAGATTGATTGGTCGGAAACGCCCGCTTGATGAGAGTTTGGGAAATCCGGCTTTTCCGTCTGGACATACATCCTTGGCGTTCAGTTCCGCAACGATTTTAGGATATCGGTATCCGAAATTACGGATCCCGCTCTACATTGGGGCAGGACTTGTCGGTTTTTCACGTATCTATCTCGGACGCCATTACACGTCAGATGTGATAGCGGGAGCAGCAATCGGTACAGCAATGGGAATGCTGGTCTGGCATCAGCGCGTCACCTTGTTGAAATGGGAATTTTAGGGGTTTCAAAACGCTGTTTAGCGTAACTGAACTATTACCAACAATTAAAACCTTTGACAACAAAACGCATGCGACGTAAAATATAATAATATAGGAGGGTAAGACTGATGAGCCATACCAAAGATCGCATACATTTCCGGTATCAGATTATAGGCAAAATCGGTATGCTTCTCTTAATAGGAGTGTTATCAGCAGGATGTGCTGTCCCACCGCAACCTTCAGTTGATGTTTATATGGAACCCATCGTAGGACGCTTTAACGCGCAAATTAACCCAGAGACAGGGGCAGCAACTGTTGAAAAAAAGGGGATTGCCGTTACTATTAAACCCTTTGATGAGGTTGAACTGTTCGCACTCATCGAAGATCCGAGAGTGAATCCGTATCTCTTAGTTGGGAAGAACGGTGCCGTTGAGCCTATCTACACAGTGTTCGATATTACAGTCCATAACCGAGAGAACCGACGCGTTTTGGTTGACGATACAGCCATCCTTATTGATGGGAACGGCGGGCAATACGCTAATCTATCCAACGATTATTTCGACGCACTCTATGATAACGTAAATCTTTCGCAGCGTAACTCTTGGGAGGCGGGTTATCCTTACATGCCTACCGCCTACGGCTACTATCCCTACTACGGTCACTATCAGTCTTACATAGATGCCGAAGCACTTGAGTTGGGACGGATTGTGATAGAGGATCATATCTTTGAAGGTGCGAAGTTGTTCTCTGGCGCGAAACGGAGTGGTTTCTTAATTTTTGATCGGCTTGAGAGTGCCGCCACAGATATTCGTATCGTTGTCCCTCAGGTTCGGATTGTCCATCCGAACGGTAAAGAGGACAAATTGGAATTTAAAATTGACTTTAGACAGGTCCTGCCATAAAATAACGATAACTGCAATGGCTTAATACAGGTTAACAACGCAAAACTTGCCATTGTAATGAAGGGAGTAATAATAAAATGAGAGATTGCCTTATTATATTATTGATAGTGGGACTTATATCCGTTTACGGATGTCAACCCCCGAGTAAAGACCAACAGAAAGCCCAGAAAGAACTCAAAGTCGCTGTAGCAGCACCATTTACGGGGAATGCAGCAGCATTTGGGGAAATGATTAAGCGCGGGGCTGAGCTGCAAGAAAAAGAAATTAATGACGCTGGGGGCATCAACGGTATGAAGTTGACGCTGCTTTTTGAGGATGATGCCGGCAAAGGATCAGAAGCGAGTCTTGTGGCAGAACGTATCTCCAGTAATTTACAAATCCTTGCAGTCGTTGGACACTTTAACAGTACCTGCTCATTAGCGGGTAAACCAATTTACCGACGCGCCGGTATTGTCGAACTTTCTCCTGGCTCAACGGCTGTAACCGTTTGTGAAGGAAGCGATTGGACATTCCGCAACTTGTATCGTGACGATTTCCAAGGACAATTCATTGCCCGATACATTGACGAGATCTTGACAGACCTCCAATCTGTCGCTGTCTTTTTTGATAATGATGATTATGGGCGCGGTTTAAGAAACGCATTCGTTACAGAAGCCGAGAGAATAGGACTTAACCTCGTTGCTGATGAAGCGTATGAGAGAGACAATACTGATTTCAAGGCACAACTCACCAGCATTAAAGCCAGAAACCCAGACGCTATTTTTATCTCTGGACTCTACGCCGAAGCAGGTTTGATTGTTAAACAGGCACGTGAAACTGGAATCACCGCACAGTTTTTCGGAGCGGATGGCGTGGATTCACCTGATTTTCTCGTAATTGCAGGCTCTTCCGCAGAAGGGACGTATCTCACAACGCCTTTTACGTTCGGTGCAGCTGGAGAGGACGCACAACAGATGGCAGCCAATTTTGAAGCACTTCACGGGGTGGCACCCGATACATGGGCTGCATTGACGTATGATGCTGTTGGAATGATTGCGGAGGCACTTGAAAAAACCTATAACTCGGAAGCATCCGTTGTAGATAATCGGAAAGCGATCCGGGACCATTTGGCATCCTTGGATACACCTGAGGAAGGCTACAAAGGTGTTACAGGGTTAACCTATTTTGATAGAAATGGGGATACGGTCAATAAACCCGCTTACGTGAAAATTGTGAAAGATGGACAAATGGTTGCAGCCCAACGACAACTACTTGAATTAGATTGATTTTAAAACGGGTTTCTCCTTACAGCAATATGCGGAGGGAGGCGCCAGAGGCTTCTATAGCATCAATACCTAAAGAAGAAAAATATGGCGCAATTTTTGGAACAAATTATTAACGGATTGGTGCTCGGTGGCATCTACGCACTTATCGCCGTCGGTTATACCATGGTTTACGGTATTATCCAACTGATTAACTTCGCACATGGCGAAATTTTCATGTTTGGTGTTTTCGGTATACCGTTTTGGATAGCGTTGCCACTGAGTATGATTCTATGTGGAATATTGGGGATGCTGATGGACTTGGTAGCGTATCGCCCCCTCCGGGACGCACCGCGTTTATCGGCGTTGATTACAGCAATAGGTATGTCCCTCGCGTTGCAAAACCTCGCGCGCATGATTTGGTCAGCCCGTCCGCGTCAATTTCCTACCGAAGCCCTACCGACTATCTTTCTCAGTCAAAATGCGATCCCACTCCCGGGGGGTGCAACCTTACCTTATCGGGACGTGTTTATCATCTTGTTGGCACTCGTTTTAATGATTGCCCTGAATAGGTTGATTCACCTGACCAAGATTGGTAAAGCGATGCGAGCCTGTGCCCAAAATCCGGTTGCAGCAAACCTGATGGGTATAAAGACGAACCAAGTTATTGCTATAACTTTTATTATCGGCTCTGCTTTAGGAGCGGTTGCGGGTGTGATGGTCGGTTTGCGCGAAGTAGTTACGCCAACAATGGGCTACTATAAAGGGGTCGCAGCTTTTGCCGCTGCTGTCCTCGGCGGTATAGGGAACATCACTGGCGCAATGCTCGGCGGCATCATCATCGGAATCGCCGAAGTCATTGGTGCCGGATATATATCTTCAGGATACCGATTAGCGATTGCCTATATTATCATGATCGCAGTGATTGTTATTCGTCCATCCGGACTGTTTGGAAAATCAACCGGACACCGAGCTTAATATGAAAAATAAACTAACACCGAAAAATATCATCTTTGGCTTAGTGGTCTGTTTTCTACCCGTGTTGATGTACGGTATAGATGCGATATCGCTCTACTTGTCGCAGTATGATATTTACCTGAATCTCCCAAGTGGCGATTACATGCTGCGGATTATTGTCCGCGCATATCTCTATATGCTCCTCGCTATCGGACTGAACATTGTATGTGGGTTCACAGGTCTCCTGGATTTAGGCTATGTCGGTTTTTATCTTATCGGTGGTTACACCGCAGGGCTCTTGATGGCACGACTTGGGGTGACTTATTGGATTGCGTTGCCTCTCGCTATAATTAATGGCGCGTTGTGGGGACTGTTGCGTGGCGCACCCACTTTACGACTCACGGGGGACTATTTCGCGATTGTCACCTTTGGATTCGCCGAACTGCTTTTCCGTATCGTGAAAAATGAACAGTGGTTGATTGGCGCACCGAACGGACAACTTCGTGATATTCCGTCTCCTACTCTTTTTGGAGTAGCGTTCAACCAGAATTGGCACAATTACTACCATATTCTTATCCTGTTACTCCTTGTCGTTTTTGTCACCTATCGACTGCAGCATTCTCGCGTCGGTAGAGCATGGGTCGCGATTCGTGAAGATGAACAGGCAGCAGAAAGTATGGGCATCAATGTCGGTCGCTATAAATCATTGGCGTTTGCCGTGAGTGCGGCAATCGGAGGGTTAGGTGGTGGTTTCATCGCGCAATTCCAGGTTAACATTAGTGCACCTTTCTTTGAATTTTGGGAATCAATCCTCATCCTCTGTATGGTCGTCCTCGGCGGGATGGGAAGTATAAGAGGAGCAATAATAGGCGCAGCGATCCTTGGATCGTTGGGTGAGATTCTGAGGCCCGGTTTCATTATTCCATATCAATTTGGCAATGCCCGCTATCTTATTTTTGGAATTATTCTTATCCTCTTAATGCGTTTCCGTCCAGGTGGATTAACGCTCAAAAAAGCTTAATAGTCGTCAGCTATCAGCTATCAGTTCCCATCGAAAATAGTTATTCTACTCGTGAGGATTTAAACCGTTCACAGCGGAGCTTGAAAACTATAGCTATTCCTGCTGACCTCTATCCCGCTGACCGCCGGCTGCCGACTACTGACTGCCATCTCTCACAAATAAGCAGGACCAACGCCACCACCACGAACAACTGGAAGCGTTCCTGATATTCACCATCCGATCGGATCCTGAATTTCTGTTTTTCGAGTCGTGCCAAGTCTGCCGTTAACTGGGCAATCCCTGTATTCACGTGATAGTAACGACCGTTTCCAGCTTCAGCAATTTCCCGCAGTTGATTTTCATCCAACGCTGTTAGGACGAGTTGTCCGTTGGCATCGCGCTTGTAAGGGGCAGTTGCCATGGCAGTGTCTTGCGGAAGTGGAATAGGTACAGGGCGGACAGCGTTGCCAATACCGACACAATAGATATGCACACCCTTCTGGGTCGCCGTTCTTGCTGCTTCAATAGCCTCCTCACCGTGATCCTCTCCATCTGTGAACAGAATCAGGACCTTCTGTCCTCCGAAGTCGACATCTACTGTTGTATCGTTCTGATTTGAGCTGAGTCGAGTGGTTGCTGTTTCAATGGCATTGCCGATACGGGTCCCGCTGTGGGTAAGCGTTTCGGCAGTTATCGCTTCCAAGAACTCTCTGAGAGTCGCAGTATCACTCGTCAAAGGACATACCACGAAACTCGCTTCAGCAAAGTAGAGTAATCCGACTCGGTCGCCTTTCAGTTCCTCTAATAGTGAAAACATAACCTCCTTCGCATCAGTCAATCGTCGAAGGGATTCTTCATCTTCGGCGAGCATACTCGTCGAAATATCCAATGCGAGCATGACATCTAATCGTTCCGAAACCGGTTCAGGTTTGGCACCCCACTGCGGACGCGCGATTGCAAATATTAGGAAGCAATAACTCAACAGCAACAATCCCGCTTGAATTCTATGTCGATGGAGATGCGCTGGATCCACATTGCTGTAGAATCGCAGCAGTGCTTTCCGTTTCTGTTGTAACCCAAAGAGAAGCAACAGTGCCAATAGTGGCACTACCCATAATAAGTGGAGAAATTCAGGATGGGCAAAACGCATTTTTAATTATCCGCAAGGCGCGAAATGAGGTGCTTGGTTTGTTGACGTTTTTCTTTCATATCCGCTTGCGCCGTTGTTGCAAGCTGCCGTCTTAAGCTAATTTTCGTAACCGTAATGCCAGTTTGAGAATAAATCTGTAGGTGTTTTTGCTTGGATATTTCTTCAGATAGATGGAATGCACGCAATCGTTCAAACGTCCTTTGCGCAAGCCTCTATAGGAAACCTGCGGTACAATACCCGCAAGGAAAATTAAAATAGGATGGAGTTACGGACGCGTTCAAAAATCTCAATCGCATAGTCGAGATGTGCTTTAGAGGCAATGTTAAAAGAGACACCGAAATTCTTGACTGTTACATTGGGCAAATTAGCTCTGCACTCAACTATATGGAGCGGTGTGAAGTCACCGTGGACATCAACCCGGAAGTGGGTTGCCCTTCTCGACGGATACATATCAAGCCACCAGTGTCCCCCAAAAGTCATTCTCAGTTTCGCGATGCGAGGTCGAAGTGTTGCACCGCACGCCTCGACGTATTCCACAAATTCATGGGCAATTTGCAAGAGTTCCTCGTTCTCCTGTAGCATCTCAAGGAACAATGCGAGTGTCATAAATTGCTGAGTGGTGTGTCCGTAACTTCGTTCTTCCTCCTTGACGACTGTCCCACCGAGAACGGTCTCGGTGGCGACCAAGATTTCATCAGGGGCATGGTAGGAAAAATAAGAGATATAGGTGAGATCAAGTCCCAGAGCCCGTAGATATTCTGCGACCTCTAAGACGCGCGGGTCTACTCCCTCGGAAACAAGCACCAACCGCTGTTTTTGATTGAATGCCGATTTCCGAATATCGCCGGGTTCGTATCCAAAGAACTCACTATGTAGCGCAGTGAGGGAGGAGAATTCTTTGCCCTGTTGTCGGCACCAGCGGTACGCGAGCGTCTCCAGCTCTGTAAAAGAAAGTTGAGAAACCCCGGCGGCATACTCTAAAATCTGTGTGATTGCGGTTCGAGAGGGCTTTCCGCGCTTGAGTTCAATAATCACACAATTGCCCTGTCGGTCGAGTGCCAGCAGATCAATTTTCTGTTTTGATGTACTCAGTGGCGGTTGCCGACTGATAACGCAAAGCGGTTCACCGAGGACCAGCGTTGCGTCCTTTTCGAGCAGATCTTCGAAGTCGCGTTCCTCACCAAAACGCAAAGGTTCAAGTTTTCCAAATTTCCGGTCTTCCCAACGATAAACTTCCATTTTTAATCATTGTCCCGCAAGCCTATAGAGGCTTGCGCTATTGTGATTTATGTGATATCTTCATGGAAATGAAGATATGTGTGGTTATTCTACACATTAAAATTTAACCAACGGATACGTTCCCGATAGGTCTCGACCTCTGCTGTGATTCGGGTATCATTCCAATTGTTTTTCTTGCCCAAAAATTGCGCAATTTGCGGTGCTATATCAACACCTTGACCCGGTGTCCAACCGATCCGTGTGCGTCGCCAGAGAACATCTTCGAGTGTGATCGCCATTTCACCCCAATAGGCATAGAGAAGTTCAGCTTTTATGAAGGGAAGGGAGGGTGTTACGGGTTCCGCAAGCGTCGCATCTTCGGTGATGAATTTTTGGATCGTGCTATACCCTTCGCCATATCGTTTAACGAGACGCTCCGCATCAGCCCCCGATGCCGCTCCGATTGCATTTGGCAATGGATAAGTGGCAGTTTTACAGGCGCGTGGGACCTTTAAAAATGCGGCAAGGTGGTTCACGGTCTCTTCCGCCATCTGACGGTGTGTCGTTAGTTTTCCACCATAGAGATACATTATCCCGCTTGGACTCTCTGTGATTAAATGTTCCCTTGAAACAAAACCGGTTTTTGCGAATCCGTGCGAGTGCCGGTTCGCGGCGATAAGAGGTCGAGTACCAGCATACGCTGCGATGATAGAATCCTTATTGAACGTCTTTTCCGGGAAGATTCGCTGTGTTTCCGAGAGCAGATACGTCACCTCATTCGCTGATGGGCGGACGGATGCCAATTCCTCTTCTGGTGTTGTTTCAGTGGTGCCGACAATGGAGGTGTTGTGGGCACCGGGTAAAATAAAAATGACTCGCGGATTCCGTCTCTGCTGCTTATCCACCTTCGTGAAAGTTATCAGACCGTAAGCACCATCCTTCTCTTTTCCGCAGCGCGGTAAGAGGAGATGGATCCCTTTCGCGTTTTCTATCAACAAACGCGATGTGCCGTCGTAACTCGGATCTTTACACCATATATGGTCGCTCCAAGGTCCCGTTGCCGATACAATTTTCCGTGCCGAAATCTCAAAACGTTGTCCAGAGATAACATCTTCAGCCGCTATCTTGTACATCCCGTCCTCGACATTGGCAGTCTCCGGTTGTCCGACAAAATCAAGAAAACGTATGTAGTTTGCGACAATTGCCCCGTGTTGATGGGCGTTCTTGAGTGTCGCCAGCGTCAACCGTGCATCATCGACCATGCTATCCCATAACAAGACACATCCCTTTAAGGAATTTGTGGCTATAGGTCCGACAAGATGCTGTATCTTTTGAACATCGCGAATCGCTATTGACTTCTCCGTTTCATCCGTTTTAGAGAGGCGATTGTAGTAATGCGCAGCGAGTTGCATGCCTGTCAACGGATACGGATCGCCTTTGTAGCAAAGAAGTGCTAACGGGATAGGCTTCACCAGATTCGGCGCGATCCGGCGAAGGATTTCACGTTCCCTGCGTGAATTTTTGACGAGTTCGATGTCACGCTTAAGCAGATAGCGAAATCCGCCATGGACGAGTTGGGACGTAGCACTACTCGTCCCGTTTGCGAAATCGCCTTGCTCAATCAAGCCGGCTTTTATGCCACCGTTGAGTGCAAGATCTCGGATTAAACCCGCACCGACAATACCACCACCAATAACTAATACGTCTAACAGTTCAGTCTTGAAAATTTCTATATTCTGGGCGCGAGTCCGAACTGAAAATTCCGCTTTTTTAATTACGGGGCCTCCTAACATCGTTCTACAGAGAGGTATCGGTTACCGGTTACATCAGTCCGGGGTTTATCACAACCTCTGACAACTGACAATCGACTACCGACGACTATTTATCGAATGACTGTGTAAAGAGACTTTGCGGATAGCCTCCAAAATTCCTGACACGGCACCTGCTACGGGTTCTGTTAACAACGGTAAAAATATAAGCTGCGAACAGGTCCTTTCGGTCACAGGTAAATCCCCGGGAGCATAGGTTTCAAACGTTCCGCCCATATCACTGGTGCAGAGGGCACCGCGACCGCCCATGTACATATCGAGTCCGTGTGTAAAGAGCGGTAAGGTATGTAGAAGCGGATACGGATTGCTATTCGTCGGAAACCTGCTCCCTGAAAATACAGGCACACCATCGCCAACAACAAGCGGATAAGGGTTATTGTTTGCCAAAACACCCTCTTTTCGGAGAGCATCGGCGAATACGGGTGCCGATAGACCATGCATTTCTTCCTCGTGATAGTGGATAGGAAATCCAAAGAATCCGGCGGATTCAGCCCCTGGATATGTTTCAATAGGAGAGACTCCCGGAATTTCTCGCAACCCGTCGGAGATTTCTTGGATATAAGCACGGCGGTTTGCATTGAGTGTATCAAGTTTCTTCAGCTGCACGAATGCAATACCGATAGCGAGCGGATGTGCGCGAAATTTAACACCAAGTCCCATCGGTGGGAGATGTGTATAACGCAGTCCTTCCACTGTTTCTCCGACAACACCAGCCGGACGATTGACTTGCCCGAGCAGACAAGCCCTCTCAAAAACATTGACATCGTTGGTAGCAAGCATTCCACCTTCGCCGCCGCTAATGGGTTTACTGCCCTGCAAACTCCATGCCCCTGCGTGACCGATACTGCCGCACGGTATGCCTTTGTAAGAGGCACCGTGTGCATGAGAACAATCCTCTATGACCGGCACGCCTGTTTCTGCACTGAGTGCCATGAGTGCGTCCATGTCACACACATTACCCCACAGATGCACCGCCACAATCGCCTTGGTTCGCGGTGTTATACGCCGGCGAACATCAGCGATGTCAATTAACAGCGTTCTCGGATCCACTTCACAAAAAACCGGCTTTGCCATCAACGTCAACGCTGGTGTAATTGAGCCCATCCACGTGTAGGTCGGACAGATAACCTCATCCCCCGGACCGACACCGAGTCCGAACATCGCGCTGTGTAGTGCGGCTGTGCCATTGGTAAGACTCAAGGCAAATCGGATCTGGTGGCGTTCTCGCCAAGTTCGCTCAAATTCTTGAACAGTCGCAGATACGCCGGAGAGTTCGTTCTGAAGCGTCATCTCGTAAACAACCTGAGCCTCTTCTTCTGTCACCTGGCTCCACTGCTCCAACTTCGGATAGGACGCATCAGGCGTTTTTTCAAAGACAGACACTCCACCCAAAACAGCAGGAAGATCGGTTTGGGTAGATTCATTTTCAAGATGAGATGACTTCGCTCTGTTTTTCTTCATGGGGAATCATTGCTGCCTTTCCTTACAGGGCTATTCAGTTTTCCGTTTTTTTTTTCGCGTTTGGAGACCTCGGCCCGGTAGGTGCGGTTTTGCGGCGTACTCGCCCCGACGAGTGCCACACGCGCACTCGGCGTTGATTCATGCGATCTGTGGGAAGGGACACCGGATCCACCCAAAATCCCATAGTTGCTTAAAACTAAATGACCCTGCCTTCCTTAACCAATGCATTGTTTTAATCCGACACCTGTGTTATGCTAACAGGTATATTATAGGTAAACCTAATACCACGTATAATACCATGTTTTGAGGCTTTTTGTCAAATTTCAGCAGAGACATCAACAAAACCTTGAATATCCAAAAAGTGTTCGCGCCGCTGTTGCAGAACAGAGCATCCCAAGCCAAACATCTGTTCGTTAACTTAATACCGTCCCTCCTTGCGCTTGCCGGGTTTTTTCTTTTGTGTGGGCTTGTGCTTCAGATACGCGGTCAGGATCCACTGGAATTCTATAGCATTATCCTTGTGAGTGGATTTGCAAGTTTTGATGATTTCGGTTATGTCCTCTTTAACGCAACCCCACTTATATTTACAGGGCTTGCTGTCGCTATCGGATACAAAAGCGGGCTGTTTAATATCGGTTGCGAAGGGCAGCTCTATATCGGAGCGTTCGCTGCCGCATGGATAGGCATACACCTGAATCTTCCTCCCTTTCTGCTGATCCCTTTCTGTATAGGTGGTGCAATGATTGCCGGTGCCGGGTGGGGCGCGATTCCGGGTCTCTTAAAGGCGAGATACGGCGCGCATGAAGTTATCAATACCATTATGATGAACTTCATTGCATTCGCCCTCATGAATTATCTTGTTACGTCCGTCTACCAAGAACCGGGTCAGATGATTCCGCAAACACAACAGATTCACGAAGCGGCACGGCTCCCACGGTTGGCATCTTTCCTCCCCGTTCTCCCACACAGCAACCCGCTAAACGTGAGTTTCTTGCTCGCTTGCGCGTGTGCTGTATGCTGTTATATCTTCTTAACGTATACCCGTTGGGGATACGAACTCCGATTGGTAGGAAATGCAAGGGATGCTGCAGCTTACGGCGGCATAAATCCCGGTGCTGTGACGATATGGGTGATGGCGTTGAGCGGTGCGATTGCAGGGTTAGCGGGTGTGGCTGAGGTCATGGGCTACCGCCATCGGTTTTTGGATAATTTCTCATCAGGGTGGGGATTTACAGGGATCGCAGTTGCACTGTTAGGCAGAAACAATCCTTTCGGTATCTTGGTTGCTGCTATCCTGTTCGGATCGCTGAACAAGGTTGCCTTAGATATTGACATTCTGTTGGGAGTCCCGCGCGGTCTATTTCTTGCGGGTCAGGGCATGCTAATTATCTGGTTAGTTAGCATAGAAAGCATCTCGCGGAGAGGCACGAGAAAGTCCTAACTCCCCTAACTGAATCGCAAGGTAAATTTAAAAAGTAGCCTGCAACAATACGCAGAAATACCCAAGCAAAAACACGCAGGCGGGTCTACGGAAAGGCACTTCAGCCATCGAACCCACCTGATCGAACCGCAAGGTAAATTTAAAAAATGATTCCAAGTACTATACGAATGGCAACACCGTTGGGATTCGCCGCACTCGGCGGCATTTATTCGGAGCGCGCCGGGGTCATCAACCTCGCTCTTGAAGGTATGATGCTCATCGGGGCTTTCGGTTATGTTATCGGAACACAGGCTTCGGGTTCAGTATGGGTTGGACTGCTTGTGGGAACAGGCTTTGCGTTAGCATTGGCACTACTACACGCTGTCGCAACGGTTACTTTTCACGCGGAGCAGATTGTCACGGGAGTCGGTATCAACATCTTAGCATTAGGAATTACAGAGTACCTCTTACCGACGACTGAACAGGTAGGCGGTCTACCACACTGGGAGTTACCATTTATCGGTTCTTACAATTTCGTTGTCTATTTGTTACCGGTATTGATGGTAGCAAGTCACGTTCTTCTATTCAAAACCCCGTGGGGTTTGCGATTGCGCGCAGCAGGCGAATCAACAGAGGCACTTGCCGCACTCAGTCTGAGTCGGACGAAATGGCAGTATATCGGCGTTCTCCTAAGCGGCATCCTGGCAGGAACCGGCGGCTGTTTTTTAGCATCTGAAGTTCACTATTTCACAAAAGGGATGACAGCAGGACGTGGCTATCTCGCACTCGCGGCTGTCATCTTCGGAAATTGGCGTCCTTTGAGCGGTATTGCAGCGTGCTTCCTTTTCGGATTCGCCACCGCTTTAGAACTCGCAAACCGATGGAACATTCCCGGGCAATTGTTGAATAGTTTGCCGTATATCTTAACAATGGTTGTTCTGGCTGGGTGGGTAGGGACATCACGCCCACCTGCGAGTTTGGGGAAGATGAAATCGTAGAAGAGCGGTCATCAGTCAGCGATCAGCAAGAGGTTGGAAGGATGGAAGAAGGGAGGGACGGGCTTCCAACCTTCCAGTTTCCTTCCAATCTTCCAGCCAAAGGCTAAAGGTTACTGAGAGCCAATAGCATTCTTAGGTCTCGTCTCCGTCATCCACAAGCCCATGGTAGCTGCCATGACGACTGTAATACCCATAGGATTTGGCGTGCTTCGGATTGATCATATTGCAAAGTACACCGATGCCTTTCATTGGGAAGGCTTCTGTCAAATGCCGAATTCCTGTAAGTATATCAAAACGCCGGGTCTTCGTGATGTCAAACACGTAGACAATGGCATCAACGATGTTTGCCAAGATCATCGGATCAGCAACAGCACGCACCGGCGGCGAATCGATTACAATCACATCATATTCCGATTTTGCAAGTTCCAACCAATCGGTCATCATTTCCGAGTTCAGAAGTTCAATTGGGTTTGGTGGCACAGTACCACTCGGCACAAGATGCAAATTAGGAATGTCGGTTTGCTTGACAGTTGTGTGGAGGATGTCGTCCCCGTTTTCTGAGTTTAAATGGATAAGGGCTTCGCTTAATCCGGGTTTACGGGTGTCAACGCGCGCGATAGGAAAATCAGCATCAGATGCCGCTCCCGCATCTTCCGCCTGAGAAAGTTGTTCTGCCGGAAAAGTGTTGTGTTGAGAGGGACGGCGCATGTCAGCATCAATTAATAAAACTTTATTTCCCCTTTGCGCAAGCGCGACAGCAAGATTCGAGGAGATCGTGCTTTTCCCTTCGCCCCGAGTCGCACTCGTAACCAGAATTGTTCTCACGGGTGCTCCTGGATTCAGGAACGGCAGCTTCGCTTGTAGGACCCGAAACGCCTCAGCCGACCGTGATTGTGGAGCATCGTGAACAATTAGCGGAAGTCGATAAGCATTGCGCTTTTTGATGGAGGGGAGGACACCAAGAAAACTTGGTGATTCGGGTAAGGTATCCAATTGACGCACCGCATCTTCTAAACGGAGATATGTATCGTCGAAGTAATTTTTCGCCACAGCAAATGTAAAACCGAGTAGCATCCCTGCCATTGCTCCTAAAGCGAGATTCAGCTTTAGGCGGGGTTTCAACGGTTCTTCGGAGGCTCGTGCCATATCTAAAGTTTTGATACTCTCTGTGCGTGCCTGTGCGAAAATTTCCGCTTCCTGTAGTTTCGTTTCTAACCCCGTCGCTTGTAAGGTATGAATTTCAACATCCCGCTTAAGTCGATAAAACTGCAATTGCGTCGGGGACCAACTCCCGAGTTTCTCAAGGTGCGCAGCGATTTTCGCAGCGACCTCTTCTTTCTGTCTTTTTAAACTGATAATAGCCGCTTCCGCCTCATTCACCTTCTCTGTGAGTGCCTGGTGGAGCGGATTGTAAGAAGAAGTTGTACTCTTTATTTCTTTCTCTTCTCTATCAAGTCGTGTTCGCGTCTCTCTTATTTTCTCATCAATTGCCGTAACTTCAGGATGCGTTTCATCATATTTCCCCAGCAGTTCCGCCCGGTCGATTTCATATTGATGTAAACTATCTTGTAACTTGGAATGCGAAGGGTTCCGCCCAATTGTTTCTGAAACGAGATTCTCTGATAACTTCTCCAACTCTGCCTGATAGGTCCCCAGTCTAAATTCAGCACTCACCAAAAGATCTATCAATTCATTTTCTTTCACTTGAAGTGTCAGGATTATCTGGGCCTGCGTTCCGCCTTCTGCGTTCAAGGTAATCTCCGGGTACTCTTGCTGAAATTTAAAGAACGCCTCTTCAGCTTGTGTGAGGTTATCCCTTGTCTGATTCAACATCGTCTGTGGAATAGGTTTTTCCCACCACTGCATTCTTTCAGCCGCTTCCGCTTCAACGACTGCCTGAAACACAGCCGCAATTCTGTTGGCTATATTCTGTGCCCGTTCCGGTGTCCGCTGCGTCACAGTAACAGCAATTACACTTCCATCCGGTGTTTCTTCAACCTTTAGCTCCTCGTCAATAAGGGTTTTGATGAAGAAGTCTTCCCACTCCGTGAGGGTGAGATCACCCTGTTCTGTCGCCTCCTGAGCAAGTGTAATATTCAACAAATCCGCAAGCCACACGACAAACCGTCCACGATGAACAGGCAATGGATCCAGGAGTCCCTCCTCTCTGAGTTGACGGATAGCCGGTGCAATCACGAGGTCTCGCGATTGTATCTGTGCGGCATAAGCCCCCAAAGAGGGACTGCCCAATAGTCCAGATATCGGTAATTGTGAAAGTAGTGAAGAAGTGGGTTGGCCGTCTAAGACGCGAAGCGTTGTTTCGGATTGATAAACCGGCGAAGTCAGGTCGGTTATAAGAAACGCCACAAAAACGGAGAGCAAAAAAATAAGAAGAACACTCCATTTATGCCGAAAAAGGATCCAAAAATAGTCTGATAATCGAATTTCTCTGACTTCTTCAAAGTGCCTATTATCGGTTGTTTCTGACATCTCTAACCTCTTGAATGGCTGTCAGCTATCGGTTGTTAGTGAAGAGAGTGTTTGTTAAACGCAACCCTCTTTCTGATGGCTGACCGCTATCTTACGCTATCTTAATTGTATCTCAGCAAGACTGTAACAAGCAAGTTCACAAAAGATGTCGCGAAGGTGATGACTCGCCAGTCTAAACGGGTTCTTTCACGGACTCTGAGCTGATCCTTCGGATTCAAGTAAACATCCGAATGCGTTTGATCGAAGTCCAGTTCTTCCTCTGTCCCATCTGCCCGCGTGATTAAGCATTTCTTCGGATTTGCCCTCTCCTCGTTAAACCCACCTGCCATTGCAATGGCTTGACCGAGCGACACCGGTTCAGTAATCACATATTGTCCCGGTTTCTCGACAGCCCCCGTAACACTAATTTTCGCTTCCGCCAACGGGACATACAACGTATCTCCGGGTCCCATCATTACCTCAACATCCGCTGCGGCGAGATCGACTAAAATGCGTTCTTTGTTGGTGATGATTTCTGACTTGTGTAAATTCGCGAAATCCGTCCTCGATCCTCCCGCGATTTTCAATACCTGACTCGCCGGCACCTGCGGTGCTGTTATAGGATAAACACCTGGAGCTACCACTGCTCCTATGACACGCACGGGTCGTTGCTGAAAGACCGACGGAATGAAGATTGTATCATGATCCTTCAAAGGAATATCGGGACCACCCGCATTGATGAGCTGAAGGTAATCAACTTTTTTATAGAGTTTTCCATCCCGCCAGATAGAAATGTCCGTAAGATCCGCAGCTTCATAGTTGATGCCAGAAGATGCGAGGGCTTGGAGGAGATACACCTGTCCGACTTCAAAGACATGGAGATTTCCGCGTGCCCGAAGTTCGACTGCCCCGAACACAAGAATCGTCCGCTTCGGGCGCATGAGCGTTACAAACACACGCGCTGTCGGGAGATGTTTGGAAAAAGCGGACTGCATCTCCGCTTCCAGTTCAGAAACGGTGAGATTCACCGCCTTGATAAGCCCAATCAACGGATACGAGACATAGCCGTCTTGTTGAACCGGCACAGGGACTCGCTCTTTGCTATATTCAGGATAGCCGTCCACCGTGACAACAAAACTGTCACCAACTTGCAATTTATACGTAGATAATTCCGACTGTGATTCTTGTGATTTAGGTTTTGGATCTTTCGACGCAATCTCTGTGTCGATGGTCGGATTTTCGGTGGGGGAATCCGCTGCAGAAATGAGTCCGGAAAGACTAAGTTGTAACACACTCAGCAAAAGTAATATGAATCTTTTAAGAGAAGGTTTTGGGCTGCTCATACATTTGGCGCAAACTCCACCAAAAAACTGATTTCGTAAAGCAGATATGTTCATGTTTTTAATTT
Source organism: Candidatus Poribacteria bacterium (assembly GCA_021295715.1). Classification (NCBI taxonomy): domain Bacteria; phylum Candidatus Poribacteria; species Candidatus Poribacteria bacterium. The sequence goes on from JAGWBV010000030.1 coordinate 69,093, forward strand.
TACCTTGCGGAGGAACAACGTGCGTTCAAATTTTGAAGCAATCTTCTCAAATCCGCCTTCCATTTCATTACAGGCTACAAGTTTTGAGGTTATTTTAAGAGAACCCTTTGTTAAACGCAGACCTCTTTACTGACAACCGACTGCTAATTCCTATTTTTTCTTGCGGTTCGGTGAGGTGTAAGAAAGTTTGATAGTGTGCTAAAGCGGTGAAAAATTTAAAAGTTGCGAAGTGGACTCAAGTTGTGAAGTTGCAAAGCAGTCTCTTCCAACTTCCGAACTTTACAGATTTCAGAACACTTTACTGACTTCCTTTTCGTCTATCCGACTGCGCCGTTATTGCAGGCTGCTGCTCGGTATTCATTTTTATATCGGTGAATATTCTAACAGACATTCGCTCAAAAGACAAGGGAAATCACAGGTTATTGGCAATACGAATCTCTTCTTCGCTAAAGGCTTCGTCATGCCATTCAGTTATACGCCATTCGTCATTTCTTTTTTCGAAGATAAAAAGGTTATCACCTTCAGCGTATACACCACTAAATCCACCCTCAAGTGAATGTCCATCGGTCCGCCTGATTCCCATCTTCGTTCATCGTAATTTCTGGTGGGACAGAGAGTTCTATCTCAATATCCTGAAACTTCTCAAAGACGCGAGTAGCAGCGTCTCGTTCCTGTCGAATGTCATCAAACTCTAAATCGTCCGTTTTATCTCCATCTGTTCCCCAATCAGAGACATACAGGAAACCGTCTGCCCAGAAAGTGTTGATATAAGAGTTGACATCCTCGGTTTCATAACCTTGCCGCCACTGATCTAAGACTTTATTGATTTGAAGGAGTTCTTCAGGCGGCACCTGACCTACCTTGTCAGCGTCCCCACACCCCATAAAACCTATGAGTAAAATGAGTACGCCGGTGATTTTTGCAAAAACTCTGAACATAATAATCAAGTATCCTCTTTATTCAAATTGAATTTTGGACCATTTGGATAATATTCCGTTGATTTCTACTGATTTTATTTGCACGTTAGTTGCAAGCCGATGAGGTCTCCTTCAAAAAAAATCCTGATTGTCAACCGTGTTAGGTTAAATCAAGTTGCTACGGACGAGGTTTTAGATATGCAGACCTCGTTTTTCATGGCGGTGGTTGATTATCCATTCTCCGCGCTCACGATCTGGCTGATTAATAACCGCTGATTGCTGACGTCTGACAACTGAATGTCCGTTCTCTATAAGAATGTATATTGCTTTAACCTACAGGTTTATGCTAATATAATGTCGTGAACTTAAAAGCCGTTTTTGAACAACTTCAAGGCAAGCGGGTAGTGATTATCGGCGATGTCATCTTGGACGCATATATCTGGGGGGATGTGAAACGAATTTCGCCAGAAGCCCCTGTTCCAGTGTTTGAAACGACGACAGAGAAGACCGGATGTGGTGGTGCAGCGAATGTCGCTCAAAACGTTGCAAGTTTAGGCGGCAACGCAACTCTGGTCGGGGTCATCGGTGAGGACAGGGAAGGCGAAAAGTTAGTCCAGATGCTAACCGAAATGAATCTCGTTACGACCGGGGTCTACACTGATCCGCAGCGACCGACAAGCACAAAAACACGCGTCATTGCTCGTGGTGCCACGACCTTTCCAGATCGGGAACGGGATTCGGACCATCATTTGCTCCGCATTGACAGGGAATCCAAACAGGAAATCTCTCAGCAGATACGGGAACACCTACTGGACACTATCGTTTCTCAGTTGCCAACAAGTGATGCAATCATCTTCGCTGACTACGATAAAGGGGTCGTCACTGCCCAGTTTATCAAAGGCGTTATGAAACATGCTAAGTCTTACGGTATCCCCATTATCGTCGATCCCAAGCAAAACAACTTCTGGCACTATGAAGGTGTAACCGCCGTTACGCCGAACTACAAGGAAGCAAGTGCCGCTGTCCATGAAGAAATTATGGATGTGTCTGATCTCGTTACTGTTGGTGAGAAAATTCTGAATAGGTTATCCCTCAAAGCGTTGCTAATCACTCGCGATGCGAAGGGGATGTCTCTGTTTCACTGTCCGACAGATAGTACCGTAAAAGTAGAACACCTCCCACCACATTCAAACATCGTGACGGATGTTACAGGCGCAGGGGACACAGTTGTTGCCGCTTTCACGCTCGCGCTCGCAGCGGGTGCTGAATTTCGTAGTGCGGCGGTGCTGTCTAACCTCGCAGGCGGAATAGCCGTTGGTAAGATGGGGTGTGCGACCGTCACACAGAAGGAGTTGCTGCATGCTATTGAGACTTTTTAGTTTTACCTTGCGGTTCGGTCAAGTGGGTTCATAATTTCACGTGCCTTTGCGTATATCCGTCTACGTGTTTTTGCAAACGCTTACGGACGGGCGAGGGTGTGGCTCATTCCTTCGTCTGTGAGCAACACCGTTACCATCTGCCACTTCGTTGCAGATGTATTTCTGCGTATTGTTGCAGGCTGCCATCTTGGTTAAAATTAAGGGGTGTGGCATAAACTTTAAGTTTTTGCATTCAAAGTCGTAGCCCGTAACGAAGTGGAGGGCGGATTTAAGGGATGTGCGCAAAGTTTCAAAACCGCGTTATTTCTCCGCAAGGTAAAATTAAAGATCCGCAAGGTAAAATTAAAAAATGAAGACGATCTTTCTGGATCGAGATGGTGTTATCAATCGGAATCCACCTAATAGAGGCTATGTCCGGAAATGGACAGAATTTACCTTCATTCCAAATTCCCGGAAAGCGATCCGGGAATTAACAGAAAATGGCTATCGAATCATTGTGATAACCAATCAATCAGGAATCGGGAGAGGTCTTTATTCCGAGGAAGATTTGGCGGATATCCACGCACGAATGGTCGCCGAAATTAACAAAGCAGGCGGGAAGATTGACGCAGTTTATTACTGTCCACACCATCCCGAGGCAGGATGTGAGTGTCGAAAACCGAAGTCGGGTATGTTAATACGCGCTGCCCGTGAACACAATATTGAACTGTCAAGTGCCTATTTGATTGGTGATTGGACCACAGATATTGAAGCAGGACAGCGTGTCGGTGCCACAACATTTCTCGTTTTAACAGGACTTGGACAGGAGAGTTATTACCACTACATCAATACGAAACCGTGTCGGCGTGCGGATAAGAACGGACACCGTCCCGAGAAAATCTTCACAAATCTTTACGCAGCAACGCGCTGGCTCAGGAAAATTAAAGGATAGCCTGCAACAACGACGCAGGCGGATTTGAGAAAGGCACGTGAAAAATAAAACCCCCGTTGTTTCTCCGCAAGGTAAAATTAAAGATCCGCAAGGTAAAATTAAAAAGATAGAAACTCGGACAGCTCGTGCGGGTGTTATCGGGCTTGGATATGTCGGGCTACCGCTTGCGGTTGCGATTGCAAAGGCGGGATTCCGAGTTACAGGCATCGATATCTGTTCAGAAAAAATAGAGCGGTTGAAACAGGGTATCTCCGACGTTCCTGATGTAACCAATGCAGTGCTTGCTCCCCTTATTGCGTCCGATCAAATTCAGGTAACAACAGACTTCTCTGTGCTACGAGAATTGGACACGGTTAATATCTGTGTGCCGACCCCTTTAGGTGAAAACCGAACCCCCAACATGCAGTTTATCATCGCTGCGGTTCAGCAAGTTGCGCAATACCTCCACCCCGAACAACTGATTATCCTCGAAAGCACCACCTACCCCGGCACCACCGAAGAAGTCGTGTTACCGGAACTCGACACCCGGTCTCCCGGCACCCTAAAAGTAGGACGTGATTTCTATCTCGCCTACTCACCCGAACGGATTGAACCAGGAAATAGCACTTACTTCGTGACAAACACCCCTAAAATTATCGGCGGTGTCACACCACAGTGCACCCACGTCGCGAAAACCTTCTACGCACAGTTCATTAGTAAAACACACACCGTATCTTCACCTCGAACAGCAGAAATGGTCAAACTCTTAGAAAACACGTTTCGGAGTGTCAACATCGGCTTAATTAATGAAGTCGCGCTTATCTGTGACCGGATGGATCTGGATGTGTGGGAAATCATTGATGCCGCTGCGACAAAACCGTTCGGATTTATGCCGTTCTATCCAGGTCCTGGACTCGGCGGACATTGCATTCCTATTGACCCGCATTATCTTTCTTGGAAGGCACAGATGTATCAGTACCACGCTCGATTTATTGAGCTTGCTACCGAAATTAACAGTGAGATGCCGAAATACGTGTTAGACAAAATCATCCACGCCCTGAATCTTCAACGTAAACCCTTGAATGGAGCGAAATTATTAATCTTAGGCATCGCTTATAAAAAGGACATCGGCGACATTCGAGAATCACCTGCCCTTGAAGTAATTCGTTTAATTCTTGACAAAAAAGCGGAATTCCTATATCATGACCCCTATATAAAAAACGTGGCTCTTGATGACACAGAGACTTATCACTCAGAACCCCTAACAGTAAATCTCGTAGAAAGTGTTGATTGTGTTGTCATCCTAACTGACCATAGTGCTATAGATTACGACTGGCTTGTCGAGCATGCCCAGTTGATTGTTGACACACGCAATGCAACGCGCAGTGTGAAGAAAGGACAGGAAAAAATTATCAAAATTTAACTTTTAATTTATGACCACTTGGACTGAGCTCTATTCCATTACGCGCTGATTCTTGATGTAATACAAAGCGCGTAGTCCGTAACGAAGTGGAGGACGGTTCTACGGTGAGACGCGTTAAATACCTAACTCACCTCACCGAACCGCAAGGTAAAATTAAAAATCGGAGTATAATAATGTCAAGTCCAAATCTAAAATTTCATATACAGCGGGACCAACTCACATGGTTTCTCGATCTACTTTTAGACGAAAGAGAGATCTTTCAATTGAGTGCCTCTACCGGCATCGTACTCGATGTGGATCGGCTGTATGCCTTATCAAGGCGAGAATTACTCGTAAATTTAGCCGATGTGTTTTTAGATGTCGTTGGCACAACAATATCTGAACTAAAAAATTCCGAAACTTCGCCGGAAGCACACCATCACGATGATCGGGATCGGATGACTTCCGAAGTCAATACATTAGTCAGCCAATTTCTTACCGAAAAGGCACAAGCTGCAATCTCCCGAGTCGGGTATATGGAAATCTCCGAAATCGAAACGTTTTTCAAAACGTCTGATGTCCTCATAGAGGGCGGCGATTTCGGCGAAGTCGTCTGGGCACTTCTCACCGACCAGCGAACCGCAGTCGTTGAACATGGCTATAAACTCCTCAACACAACATACGAATCTATAGAAGTGGCTCATACAAATGGTAGCGGAAACGACCATGGTATGGATCAATTGGAAGGAATCGACGCTCAACCCATTTACAACACGGAAAGTGAACTGCAACACTCGGATACACCTGACCAAGGCATTGAGCATCTTGAACAACAACTGGCAGACTCTAAAGCAGATTATACCTCGCTTGAGCAAAAACATAGCCGGTTAGATCAACAACGCGCGCTTCTATTGGAGGAAAACAAGGGATTAAAAACCAAAGCCGAGGAAATTTATGGAAACGAAAAACGATTGACGACTCTTGAACAGGAAAATCACATACTTCGTGAACAGGTTGCACAATATATTGAAGATACCGCCGGACTACAACAACTTGCCGACCAACATGAACGCCTCCTCGTTGAAAAAGAACAGATGGCAGAACAACTAAGAGAGTATGAACAAATTAAGGCAGCCAAGGAGACCTTCACTACCGATCTCAAGTTGGTTGAGGAGGCAGTCTACAAAGGTCATCAAGGACTCGAAGACTTTCAAACAACGCTTGATAGCCACTTCGATATTCTGGAAAACTGCCATCAGGCGGCACGCAGCGCATTGAATCAGATTCGCCATACGCTTACTTATCTGGATACGCAAGAAATCGTCGAGGGTCAAAATCCCTACGATCTAACGACAGAGCAACCCCGTGTCGGTGTGTTCGTTGATGTTCAAAATATGTTTTATGCTGCCAAAGATCGTTTTGGACGCAGGGTTGACTATATCAAACTCCTTGATTTGATAGTTGGACCGCGGTACCTCATGGTAGCCTATGCTTATGTCGTCCAGATACCCGAAATTAACCAATCCAGTTTCCTGTCCCTTCTTGAGCACAACGGTTATACGATTAAGAGTAAAGACTTGCGTTTGCGAGGCGACGGATCTGCCAAGGGGGACTGGGATGTCGGTATCGCAGTGGATGTCGTTTCAATGCTCGGCTCATTGGATGTTGTCATTTTGGCAAGTGGTGATGGCGATTTTTGTCCGCTTGCCGAACTCATCAAACAGCAGAATAAGCGTGTGGAGGTAGTCGCTTTTGAGCATAATACCTCTATGGATCTACAACAAATCGCAGATCAGTTCTTTCCAATTGGAGACGAACTGCTCATCTGAAATGGCTGTCAGTCATCAGCAGTCAGTTAAAAACCATTCCTGACAGTTTGCCTAATTTGGAACGTTCCAAGTCAGGGAATTGTTACAGAGATCCGATTTTACTCACAACCGATAACCGACAACCATTCTAAAAAATGAATTATCTTCTTCAGTCTATCTGTGATGCTGTCGGTCCGCTTTTGAACCCTCACTTTTTTCTGCGACTTGGAATGTGCCTCGCGCTTGTTATCCTCTTCCTGCCTGTTTTGATAGGTGTAACAGATGCGGAATGGTCCTCCGCAACGACAGAAAATCTTCCATTATGCACAGCACAGAACGAACAACACTTTCCTGTCCTCGTTACCGACGGGCAAGGTGGTGCTATCGTTGCATGGAGTGATGCCCGGCACGCGAATCGTGATATTTTCGCACAGCGAATCAGCGCAACCGGGAACGTTCAGTGGCAGGCAAATGGTATTCCAATCTGTGACCTACCATCTTCGCAAAGTTGGCCCCTAATTGTCAGTGATAGCGAAGGTGGTGCTATCCTCGTTTGGGGAGATACCCGGCACGGTAATCAGGACAGTTACGCACAACGCATCGACGCAAACGGAAACAAATTGTGGGATCCCGAAGGGACACCCGTCTGTACGCATCCAACGTTGCAAGATGATTTGAACGCGATCGCGGACGGTAAAGGTGGCGTAATCGTTGTGTGGGAGGATTGGCGGAACGGAAATCAAGATATCTACGCCCAAAGAATCGACAGTACTGGAAAGCCAGTATGGGAAACGAACGGTGTGCCTGTCTATAGTGGCGATGGGGATCAGTATGACCCGGTTCTAATCGCCGACGGGCAAGGGGGTGCTATTTTCGCATGGTGGGACATCAGCACTCCAGATTGGAACATTTTCGCGCAACGACTGTCAGCAGATGGACATCAGATGTGGAATTCCGCCGATGGTCCAATTTCCGTCTGTACCGCAACTGGCAACCAAGGCGCGCCAGTTGCGGTCAACGATGCGAGTGGCGGTGTGTTCTTCGTCTGGTCGGACTATCGCAATGACCCAAATTTTTATACGACCGCGCAATTATACGCACAACACATAACTGCTGAAGGACATGCCTTATGGGAAAAGGACGGCATCCCAATCTGTGAACTGCCTGTCAATCAACAACAACCTTACTGTGTACCTGACGGGAGTGGTGGTTTCATCGCCGCATGGTGGGACGAACGGGATATTTTCGCTGACATCTATGCGCAACGTATCAACGAAAATGGCGAGGGATTATGGAACGACGAAAACGCGCAGTTCCAAAACGGAGGCGTGCCTGTTTGCACCGGCGCAGGGGTTCAACGTCTCCCTCAAATCGTGTCTACTGGTGAGGCAGGGGAATCCATCATCTATTGGCTGGATTATCGTGAAGATTTCGGGGATTCGACAGAGGATGCAATCTACGCGCAACAGCTCGATGCCGATGGGAAGCCACTTTGGGAAATCAACGGCATGCCTGTCTGTCACGCACCGAAAGAACAAATCTCCCCTCAAGCTGTATCCACAGGTGAGAGTGCGGCAATCGTCGTCTGGAGCGATGCGCGCGGACGAGATTACGACATCTATATTCAGCGTGTTCCATAACGAATGAGGTTTTTAATTCATTGCTTCAGCACCGCGCTCCATTCCATTATGATCGGGTTCTTGGTGAATTGTAACCCTAAGCGTAGCGGAGGGCGGATATACAGTAAGAAACGTTAGTATTCAAACCCACTTTACCGAACCGCAAGGAAAAATTAAAAAATGGCAAAACGCACTCAACATGCTCCCGCAAAACGTGCGATCATCATCGGGATGGATGGTGCAAGCATGGAACTGGTCAAGAACATGATTGACTGGGGACATACCCCAAACATGGCGACACTCCTTCAGAACGGTGTCTACCGACCGATGATCGGAGTATTCCCGACACTGACACCGCCCGGGTGGACAGCACTCTCTACCGGTTCATGGCCCGGCACACATAAGGTGATGGATTTTAACATCCGTGCTGTTGGAGAACGCCTCGATAAGACGGTCTGGGGTATTAATACCGGTTTGTGTCAATCTGAATATCTCTGGAACCTCGTAGAACGGGTAGGCGGAAAACCGATTCTGGTGAAATGGGAAATGTCTTGGCCCCCCACCGTCACAACAGGTATTCAGGTCGAGGGAACGGGACCAGGTGTCTCCAATCACCATCAGGTTGCTGGGTATCATCTCTTTGTCGCAGGAAAATGGGCAGCGCGCCCTATCGGTGGACAGCGAGACCCTGAGACACTTGATCCGAGCGCATTACAAGGCGTTCAGCACATTGATCCGGTCACTATTGAACCGATTGAGGAGGGAGAATGGGATGCCTTGCCTGATTCCACAGCACCCGTAAGAGAGGTCGAACTCACCATTCAACCGTTGGCGCGCGGTAGAGAAGATGTGATGCCTTCAATCTATTCCAAAAGTGAGGTATCCTCTGACACTTCTGGTCAAAATGCTGGGCGCATTCCCAAACCGTTTTACGGGTTGATTTATGCCTCTGGCGATAACGGCTATGATCGGGTGCGGATCTGTCGGAGTCGGTCTGGAGACGATGCCGTTGCGGACCTGGGGGTTAGTGAATGGAGCGAGTGGTGGCTGGATACTTTTGAAATTGAAGCCGCTGAAGTGGAAGGTTACGTCCGAATGAAACTCGTGACGCTCACCCCAACAGCGGACGCTTTTGAACTCTTCGTCCCACAGATTTGGCCGAGAGAAGGGTACACCGTTCCTGATACAATTGCTACCACGATTGACACTGAAATCGGTTCATTCCTTCAAAATCCGGCTCGCGATGCGCTTGGGCAAATGGACGATGATACCTATTTCGAGGTGCTTGACTACCACCATCAGCGTCTCGCGGATGTCGCGACGCACCTCGCAACAAACAACGATTGGGATGTCCTAATGGTCGAAAGCCATGCCCCGGACTACGCCAGCCATTTCTTCCTCAGTCAAGCAGATGAAATCAGCGGTGCAGCGCCTGAGACAATTGATCGGTGTCGTGAGGGATTACGACGGACGTATGAATCTGTGGACCGGATGATTGGGCGACTGATGGAACACGCCGATGAAGAGACCGTAGTTCTTGTCTGTTCCGACCACGGCGGCACCCCTAACCAATTCCGTGCTATAGATATCGAAGAGGTGCTCGAAGAAACCGGATTCATCGTTAAAGACGAAAACGGGGCGATAGACTGGACAAAGACACGAGCGGTCAATGTCGGATTAGTACATATCTTCATCAACTTAGCTGGACGTGAACCGGATGGAATCGTGGCACCTGAGGACTACGAAGCAACGCAACGTGAACTCATCGCAGCATTGCATACCTATAAGGACGAGAAGACCGGCCGACATCCCTTTACATTGGCTGTGACACGAGCAGATGCGGAGATGTTTAACTTACACGGGGATTTAGTCGGTGATGTTGTCTACGCGCTTCGACCAGAGTTCGATGGTGCGCACGGCAAACAGCTGCCCTCCGTGAGTTTCGGTATCGGCGGGCAGCACTCTACATTTATGCTATCGGGGGCTGGGGTTCGACAAGGGGTAGCATTGCAGCGGCAGGTTCGTGTTGTTGATGTCACACCGACGCTCTGCTATCTACTGGGGCTGCCAATGCCTGACAATGTGGAGGGGGGTGTCGTTTACGAGGCGTTAGAGGATCCAAATTGGCATTTGACTCAACTTGCGGAATAGCCATCAGCCGTCAGTAAAGAAGCGTATGGTAGCGAAAATCGCTCGGTTACGCTTGTGTCTTCCACTGACAGTTGACTGCTTCTTTGCTGATAACTATTCTTAGCCGATATTACATTTCTCGTGTAACTCTTCTAAGGTATATGTGTTGATGACTTCGTTCTTTGTCAACCACCCGCGACGTGCGACATTCAACCCAAATTGGCGGCGCGCGAATAGCCCGATGTCATGTGCATCGGTGTTGACTGCTAAAAGCACCCCTGCTTTTTTTGCCATACGTACAAATTCAGGATCGAGGTCCAATCGGCTCGGCGAGCCGTTAATTTCCAAAACTGTTTGATGCTCCGCAGCAGCTTCTATAATCTCCTCAATATTCAGCGGATACATTGGTCTACGTCCGCGCAATCTCCCTGTTGGATGACCGATGATGTTAACAAATGGATTTTCGATCGCACGGACGATGCGCTGTGTCATCTCTGCTTCGGAGAGTGTGAAATGACTGTGAACGCTTGCGACGACAATATCAAGCTGCGCTAAAACTTCATCAGGATAATCCAACTCACCGTACCGTCGAATATCTACCTCAGAACCTACGAGGAGTGTGATACCCTCAACCTCTGCATCCAATTCGCGAACCCGCGCTACCTGTTCCAGAAGCCTCTCCCGATCTAAGCCGTTTGCAACGGTAGAGGAAACAGAATGGTCGGTGATAGCAAAGTACTCAAGCCCCTCCGCTTTCGCCGCAGCCACCATATCTTGGAGTGTATTTCGTCCGTCACTCCAATCGGTGTGTGCATGTAAGTCGCCTCGTAAATCCGTGAACTCAACGAGTTTTGGCAAAGCACCCGCTTTCGCCGCAGCCACTGAGGCACCGTCCTGTCGAAGTTCCGCGGGAATATAGGCGAGCCCGAGTTTTTCGTATATTCTCTCTTCCGTCATATCACGCGCTTCATGCCAAAAACCGGTCAGCTCCAGAAAACCGTTATCAGAAAGCGCGTCAATGTGAGCGTCTGTCGCTGTTGTCAAGAAGAGCGTCGCTTCATAGGTAGCAGCAGTACACAGATAGACGGATACCGGAAAATCTCTGTCAATATAAAATTGAATCACAGGTAGCGTGTCACGAACGTCCCCCGTCAGTTCGCGCTGGCTTTCTTCAAAATGGCTGTCGGTTAAGAGGTTTTCTGGTGAAGGGGCATCCTCTTGCTGATTGCTGTCGACTGACGGCTGATCGCTATTTTTGCTGTCATATCGGTACTGAATTTGGCTGTCCGTTTTGAAAACAATCGGGTTCTCCGGCGTTAGAATAGCGTTTAGTGGCTCAAGAAGTGCTTGTAGCGGCGCAGACACGATGCCACTTTCAAATTGAAACGTGCCTTCATCTTCATATTCAACAATCAACGCTATACTTTGACATACCTCTTCGTGCCGCCGTAAATCACCTGTCCATTGGTAACGTTTTATCCAACCATCATTTATCAATAGCGTCAGATGATCGGAAATGTTTTGGACAGTGGGTAAAATTTGCAATAGCGGACGTTTGTTCCGTTGTTCTGTCTGAAACGCCAGACTCTCAGTTATCATCCGGAGCTTTTTCCGTCCGATACCCTTCACGCGCCTCATCTGTCCGTTTTCAATTAAGACTCGGAGGTCCTCGATATTCCTGATACCGAGTTCTTGATAAAATCTGCCAACGATTTTTACACCGACCCCTCGAAGATTGAGCAATTCAAGGATTTCTGTTCCCATTTCTGCGGTGAGTTCATCATAGAATTTGCAGCGTCCGGTTTCCAACATTTCAACGGTCTTGTCTTCAATGGCTTTCCCAATACCGGGTGTTGCTCGGAGTCTTTTTACTGCCTCTCTATTGTATCCCGGTGTATTTTGTTGGGAATCTTTGGAAGCCAATTCATCGGGGAATTCTTCAATGATATCGGCGGCTCGTTCATAAATCCGAGAGCGAAAAGCATTTTCACCGCGAATTTGTAGCAGGGATCCGATAGCTCGAAATATAGCACTGATCTCATGATTTGTCATATTTTTAATTTTCCTTGCGGTTCGGTCAGGTGGGTTTTATGCCTGAAGTGCCTCTCTGTATATCCGCCTGCGTGTTTTTGCTTGGGGTGTTTTGGCATGGATATTTCTGCGTATTGTTGCAGGCTATCACATGTCTGCTGCTTACGTGATCGGTTTAGGCTGCTACACCAACTTCCGCTGCGCGACAAAACCGGCAAGGAACCCAATTACCATTTCTCCGATAACAATCAGAATAGATTGATAGATCGTAAGGAAATTGACTGTCCCTAATTGGGATTCGAAGATATAAAACATTCCGTAAAAGCAGCCAAGTCCACACAATGCGCCAAGACCGCCAAGGAAAAATCCATGAATAACAAAAGGAACGAAGAGATAATGGCGGGACATGCCGAGAAGTTTCATGAGGGATATCTCTTCGGCACGAGCGATCGCTGTTTTGTTGATAACAGAACTGATAATGAACCAGATGACGACAACTGCTATTCCGATGGCGATGAGAGTCGTACGCTCTGAATCGCGTAAACGATCCTTCAACTGCCCCTGCCCTGTCAAGAGCACATCCTCAATTTCGCTGTGGGCTTTAATATCCAACACAATCTGCTCTAAAGTTTTACGCGTTATCAAGTCTTCGTCCACATAAATTTTGAGGGATGCCGGAAATGGATTTACGCCTCTGGTCTCTGCGAATGCCTCCTTAATGAGGATACCCAAATCTTGGAACTGGGTTTCACCACGGGCGAGGCTTTCTGCCTTTGAAGCGTAATTGACAGCGAGTACCCGTCCATTTTTTTCTATCTGGCTCACCAAGGTGCGTCCGGTTGACTCATCAACACTGTCTTTTAGAAACGCGATAAGGGTAGGGGCATGGCTTTTAAACTCAGACTGCTGTAGTATAAACGAATGGTTCAATAGTAAGGTAGCAAGTAAGACAGTGATGAAACCGATGCCAAAGAAACTCATCACACTTGCATTGCCAGCACGAGCTATATGGGATATGGCATTCTTAAGATGATAACGCATTTTTTGTAGTTATCGGTTGTCAGTTGTCGGTTGGAACAGCCACTTGATTAAACGTGAGTTTGGTTTATAATAAATTGTCGGAAACCAAAATGTACGATTTCAAACAATATTCGCTCCGAAAACCGCCACATCGCTGGCGAGGTTTCCTAACCTCGCCTATTATCAAACTTACGTTGATTAAACAAAGCACCTCTTAACTGAAAACCGATGACCGATGACCGATGACTATTCAATGGATGCCGCCATCCCGTAGTTCAATAATCCGCTTATTACATTTCTCAGCGAGTGTTCGGTCGCTCGTGGAGACGAAGATAGTCATCCCCTGGAAGTTAAGCGCATCAAGAAGTGCCATCACCTCAAGTGAAAGACGCAAATCTAAGCCTTCCGTTGGAGCATCCGCAAGTAGTAACAAAGGATTGTTGATAATTGCTCTCGCTATAGCAAGACGACGTCGCTCGTTGCCAGATATTTCTGATGGGAGGGCATTGTGATGGTGATAGAGTCCCATCTGGTTCAGGAGTTTATCGACATTTTCCGTAATCAGCTGCGTGGGGGTCCCTATCAACCGCTGTGGCAGTGCCAAATTTTCTCGAATTGTTTTGTTTTCTAAGAACTTGAAATCTTGGAAGACGATCCCTATCTTCTGCCGAAAGTAAGGGAGACTGACTTTGTCTAACCTCGCAAGTTGTTGTCCAACGACACTCAGATCACCGCCGACTGGGTCTAAATCCGCATATAACAGCCGCGATAGTGTGGTCTTGCCAGAACCGCTTGGACCAACGAGAAATACAAATTCGCCGCGCTCCACGCGTAGGCTCACCTTCTCAAGCACGCTAAGTTCGTTATAGCTGAAACTGACCTGGTGCAACTGTATCATTTTTTATAGTTTTCGGCTCGAACCCGCAACTCGTGCTTTGCTGTCTTGTATCGGAGTCGAGTTGAGGGTTCGGGTTTTCGGTTTCCATCAGTAAGAGTAATTATCGAAGCCATCGACTTTCGACTTTTGGCGTATTGGCTATCGGCTATTTCTGCCGACTGCCGATGGCTATTTTCTATAGTCACAATTTGCTGTGTGACAGATGAGACGCTTAGTTCCGGCTTCGCTATCTTTCGATTTTTCCGTCTTTTCAATGAGAAATGGCGCGTTGCATTTCGGACAAGGCTCTGGCACAGGTTTATCCCACGTCGAGAATTCGCATTTCGGATAGTTGCTGCAGCCATAAAAGACCTTTCCACGTCGGCTACGGCGTTCACCAAGGTAGCCCTCACACTCAGTCTCTGGGCAGTCAACTCCCATTGGAATCGGCTTTGCGTTTTTACATTTTGGGTATCCACTGCACGACAAGAATTTGGCACCCGCACGGCTTACTCTCACAACCATCGGTTTATCACACTTGTCACAGGCAATGTCGGTCGGCTCCGGTTCCGCAGTAGGTGCGTCCTCCGCAGATGTTAAACGCTTGATATTCTGACATTCCGGATAATTGGCACAGCCGAGAAAGCGTCCATATCTGCCCCACTTGATGATCATATTGCCCCCACACTTTTCACACTTCTCGTCCGATTGCTCTTCCATCGCCTTTCGGGCTTCGTACATCTTATCGGGAGCTTCCTGCAGTGCCGTTTGGAAGTCAGGGTAAAACTGACCTAATGTCTCTACCCACTTAATTTTTCCATCAGCGATCACATCAAGTTGATCTTCCATTTTTGCTGTGAATTCAACGTCGACGATGTTGGGAAATCCATGTTTCAGGAGTTCGTTAACAAGCCTTCCAACATCTGTAGGCGTAAGCCGGCCACGTTCTTTGGAGACGTATCCTCTGTCCTGAATTGTTGATAGAATAGAGGCGTAGGTACTCGGACGTCCGATTTCCTTCGCTTCCAGCATTTTCACAAGCGTAGCTTCACTGTAACGAGCGGGGGGTTGCGTAAAATGCTGTTTCGGTTCTAATTTACGTAAGTCAAGTGTGTCCCCTTCTTTAACGTCGGGCAAGTTGATCGCCTCTTCATCCGATTCGCGTTCATCGGTAACAGGATCATCTTTACCTTCCATATAGACGCGCCTGAATCCTTGAAATTTCATCACTGAACCGGTGGCGCGGAACAGATAAGTGCCTGCTTGGATGTCAATTGTTGTGCCGTCGAAAATAACTGGATTCATCTGACACGCTATAAACCGCATCCAAATTAGTTCATAAAGTCGGTACTGATCTTTACTCAAATATGGCTTCAAGTCTGCCGGCGTTCGCAACGGTAGGGTCGGGCGAATCGCTTCGTGTGCATCTTGCGCACCTCTTTTGCTCCGGTAATTCACCGCACGATTGGGTAAATATTCTTCACCGTATGTTTCTTTGATGTATGCGCGTGCTGCCTGAAGTGCTTCCTGAGCAACCCGTGTCGAATCGGTACGCATGTAGGTAATGAGCCCGACGGATCCTTCGCTGCCAATCTCCAGTCCTTCGTAGAGTTGTTGCGCAATGAGCATCGTCTTTTTGGCAACAAAGCGGAGTTTCCGAGACGCTTCCTGTTGTAAGGTACTCGTGATAAACGGTGGGACAGGTCTCTGTCTTCGTTCACGTTTTTGGACTTTTTCAACGAGATATTTCTGGGGCTGTGCATCCGCCGCGAGTTCTTTGGCACGCGTTTCGTCTATACGGAACCCGTAATTATTGATTTCGCCCTTCTTTTTCCCAATTTTGTGTAACTTCGCTGGGAAGAGATGCTGAACCTTGGTCGGTGTCAATGTAGCTGTGAGTGTCCAGTATTCTTCTGATTTAAACGCCTCTATTTCTGCTTCGCGCTCGCAAATCAGGCGTACTGCAACGGATTGAACTCTCCCAGCACTGAGACCGGGTTTAACACTACGCCACAGGATAGGGCTAATTTGGTATCCAACGAGCCTATCCAAGACGCGACGCGCCTGTTGCGCATCAACGAGTGCCATATCAATATCGCCAGGTTTTTGGATTGCTTCTAAAATTGCGTTTTTGGTGACTTCGTTGTAGGTGATCCGGTAGATGGGCTTCTTTGTTTTCTTGAGTTCCTCAGAAAGGTGCCAACAAATAGCTTCGCCTTCCCGATCTGGATCCGCGGCAAGATAGATATTATCGACCTTACGCGCTTCGCTTTGGAGGGATTTCACGACCTTCCCTTTTCCCCGAATCAAGACGTATTTCGGAGCAAAGGCGTTCTCAATATCAACACCGAGTTCCTTTGGAGGGAGATCCCGGATATGCCCAACAGAGGATTCAACGACGTAATCCCTTCCTAAGATCTTTTTAATAGTCTTCGCTTTCGCCGGCGATTCAACAACGACGAGTGACTTTGGCATGGTTCATTCCTATGTGTATGTATATTTAAATTGCTAAGGGCACCGATATAGTATACTCGGTTTTCAATGCCGTATTAGCGTTCTCGTCAAAAGCGAAATGTGTAAGGTGTAAGATGCGGTACACTGGAGCGGATTTTTTCTGTACCCCGCACTGAAGTCATAATTACACATCTCTATTAACGTTCATAGTTATTAACGGTTTCATGTCCCGCTCATTCGTCCATTTGCGGTAGAAGGCACAAATTTTATTTTTGGATGGGGAAAGAAGAGAGAAGACAGGTAACATACTTTAGGCGGCGAAGGCAATCAAATCTATAAGCATCTGACGCATATCCGCCCGGTGAACGATCGAATCGATGAATCCATGTTCCAGCAACGATTCTGCTTTTTGGAAGTTTTCTGGGAGTTCCTCACGGAGGCTGGCAACGGCTAACGGACCCGCGAAACCGATCCGAGCCCCCGGTTCAGCAACGATTACATCGCCGAGAGACGTGTAACTGGCAGTCGCACCACCAAACGTTGGATCGGTCACAACGGAGATATAAAAGACTCCCGATTTGGCGTACGCTGCACAAGCGGCAGCGGTTTTTGCCATCTGCATCAAGGCAAGCGTGCCTTCTTGCATCCGCATCCCACCACTCACCGAAACAATTACTAACGGCAACTGGTTTTCAAGGGCACGTTCAATACATCGGGTAACCTTTTCACCGATAACAGAACCACATGTGCCCCCTATAAATCCGACATCGCCAATTGCAAGAGCAGTCGGATAACCACCAATATTGGCTATGCCAGAGAGCATCTCCGATCTGAGTCCCGTTTTTGCGACATCTCTTTCGAGTTTTTGCGGGTATTCTGGGAATTCCAGCGAATCAATAGAGTAAAGATTGGCATCGTATTCCTCAAAACTGTCCGCATCTATAATGAGGTTGAGTCGCTCGTGAGCACTCATATAGTGATGGTAATCGCAGTGGGGGCAGACCTTGAGATTGTTAGTGAATGCCTCTATCACGATCTGTGCATCGCAATTTCTGCATGGAATTGTTTTTGAAGTTTCAGACATTTTTTATTCACACAGCGGGGTTAAAAATCCCCTACAGAAAAAAATGGAAATAGGCGAGGTGTTTTGCTTGGATGTTATTCCCAGAATACCTCGCCCAATGAAAAAATAAGTTGCGAATTTCAGTTTAACGTCCCGCTTTCAGGCTGCCCCAGGTTGTAGAGAGTTTTCCAATCGCTTCAACAGCGAGCGCATCTACGCCCTGGTCCATGAACGTATTGATCTCATCCTCACTCAGTGCACGATTCCAGAGACGGACCTCGTCAATAATTCCAGCGAAGACGTAGTTGAGACGCTCACAATCCTGTCCAATCCGCCACGGATCATCGTTGGCTGCAAGCTTGCCGGGGACATCCCCTTCAGCTTCTTCCTTGCCATCAATGTAGATTATGCCCTTCTTGGTATCGTTGGTGAAAGCAATATGGATAAATTTCTCGGTGTCAGGCAGACCGGTCGAAATATCGTTGCGACCTGCTTCGGTTTCAAAACGGAGTTTGAAGGTGCCACCTTCACTAAACAATCCGTATTGAACCCGACCGCCGCAACCGCCATGAACCGATTTACCGACAATCTGGCGCGTACCGTTCCAATGCTCGGCGTTAACCCACGCCATAAACGTCATTTCATCCACATTTAACTTCGGAGTGCTTTCAACAGTGACAAATACGTCGCTGCCTTCACCGCCAAATTCCAACGCCTTTCCGAATTTGCCATCAACCCACGTGGGGTTGTCAATTACACCGTGATGTTCGTTTCCGCTAAGATCTTCCGCTTCGTCCCCTTTGCCTTCGTCATAAGCGTGGTAAACCACCAATCCATCCAAAAATTCTGCTGGACCGATGGACATAGCGAAGGGGGCTACCATCAAGAGTAGTGTGATGGATAAACAAATAGATAGTTTCATTGTTAGATTTTCCTCCCTATTAGGTGAAGATGAGGTGTTTTCAATGAGAATAGGGGCTACAGGTTTCCTAAAAACTTGTAGATAACGTGAGTTTGATAAAAGTGTCACGTAGGGTTTCGCTACCATTATTGACACAGAAAGTGCTTGAAAAACGCCCCGTCTCTCCGCATTCTGCGATTTTTTCGGCGTATTTACCGCTCTACCTAGGGGAAACACCCAAGCAAAAACACCTACAGATTTATTTTCAAACTGGCGTTAGATAACAAGTTGGGTTATTATAACAAACAGAGAAACACCTGTCAAGAAAAAATGTTAGGAAGAAGAAGTCGGGATTCGGAGATCCCTCCTACAGCAGGAAATAGCGGAGAGATAGACATCAGATGTTCAAGCCGAGTTGACTGCTCAGTTCCATCAAGCGTTTATTAATTCCGGTCTTATCAATCCGATTGCCCTCTATAAATTCTTGGTATGGCGGTAACAGTCCGTCTGGGATCATGATCCGGGAATTCGCCTCTCGTAACGCTAACAATCCCATGAAAAGCTGCATTTCCGGCGAGTAGTCGGGTATGAAGTCATCCAACGCCTGACGGAGTTCGGCTTCGGTGAAGGGGTCGCGCCCGTCGAGTTTTGCGATGTTACTCGCGCGTTGGACAATCAAGAACAGGTCCCGCCACGTCAATCCATCTGTTTCTGAATCTCCGACAAGTGCCCGGAAGTTAAGTTGATCGGTGGCTTGTCCTTGACAAAATATCTTTAAAATTTCCATCCTACCTTCAGCAGTTGGGGGTAGCATGATTAATTTGGTATCGAAGATACCATATCGTCGAAAGATCTGCGGCATCAAGTCGGGACGGCATGAGGTGCCGACCCATATCACTCTCCCGTGCAAAGATGGATCGCTAATAGCGTTTATGAGGTTCTGCGGAAATGTCTGCTGTTCTTCGGGATTCATTGGGGTATACGGTGGCACTTGTTCAATCTCATCCATAAAGACAACCGTCGGTGAAATACCGCGGATGAAATTGATAGCGGCATTAAGATTCCGTTCGTAGGTGTTTCCATTCTCATTGATATTTATTGTTATCTCGCCGACCTGATTAGCATAGCGGAGTTGGACGAGGGTCATGTTCGTCTCACCAGCGAGTACCTTTGCAGCGTAAGCCTTGCTGGTCCCTGGCGGCCCGAGTAAAAGAATGCCTCGTGGCACGCGTCGCAAGTCCCGATGTCTCATACCATTCGCTATATCCCAAATTGCCCTCATGACGTACCAACCCTCGTCAGAAGGACCCCTTTCAGTTTCCACCAGTTCAAGGACTCCGTGGCTGAAAGTCTTAATGCTCTCACGTCGGTATCTCACAAGCGGTTCACCGCCCATCTTCTGTCGTGCAGACTCTGCCTGTTTCACAACATCGTGAATGCCGAAGAGGTTCAGTCCTACTGTCTCGCGGGCGAGGGACTCTCTGTCATGCTCGTTTCCAAGGCTTGCCCGCATTTGAGACGGCGGATCTGAGATGGTATGGAGATATTCAATGAAATGGAGACGTTGATCGTAGTCTGGAAATGGAACTTCTATCAGCGGAATCTCCGGATTTACAGTGAGATTTGAATGGATATCAAATGTGTTATGAGTGAGGAGCAGAATGATATGTTTGCGTCTGCGAATTTCTAAATCGGATGCCCAATTCTGCATCTGGTTGAAAAAGCGTTGTAAAACATCGTTAGAGGCACTGCTCAACGAAGGATCGTTTGGTGCAAGTTGCTCCAGAAAATTAATAACCAAGCCAATCCGCGCTCTGTCTTGCCGTAAAAGATGGTTCAATCTCTCTTGCAATTCCTCTGAGGGGGCGGGGTCTGTCTGCATGACCGGATCTTCATGAGGTTTATCGAATGCCAAAGTGGCATTAATTCTTCGGCGTGCGACCAGCGGATCTACCTCTTGCGCATCGAGATTTGCGTCTTCAACTTCCCGAAAACGCCGAAGCGTCTGAAGCCATGTTGCTATGCTCTGGAAATGAAAAGCACCGGTTTTCTCATATTTCGGGACAACCCCCAGCATTTTTTGGGTCGCTCGCCACCGCCCAATATTAGGTAAATGAATGCCTTGTGATGTGTTATATCCCATGACGAGTTCACAACCTAAAACGTTGAGCTGCTCCATGAGATATTCATGGGTAGGCAAGTAGCCGTAGACCTCATCATATAGCAGGTCCTGGACGTTAAAGTGGAGGAGAAATTGGTGTGCAGACCCAGCATCGCAGTGTCTTTTTATCTGTTCCCAAAACATTTTTTAATTTTACCTTGCGGAGAAATGATATGATTTTGAGCCTTTGATGCCCATTTCTTAAATCCGCCTGTGTCGTTGTTGCAGGCTACCTTTGAGTTTTCAGGATTTTTGATTTTACCTTGCAGGGAAATTGAGTGGGTTTCAAATTTGATAGTTTTTTCTTAAATCTAAAAAAATACCGGATATGGGCTGGGGATAGACCATATCCATTCCTTGTATTACATTGCAAAAACCCCTCCACTTCGTTACGGGCTAAGGAGTTTTATCATCAAAAGAGGAAGGCGCGCGTGGGAGGCGCGCCTACGATGTTTTTAGTGAGCAGTTTTGATGCCGCCCCAAGTGGTGGCTAATTTCGCGCGAGGATCAACAGACACATCTAAGTCTTGTGCACTAAGGATTTCGTCAGCACTCAAAGCACGGTTCCAGAGAGAGACCTCGTCTATGATGCCCGCGAAAACATAATTGAGACGTTCACAATCTTGTCCGATCCGCCACGGATCGTCGTTAGCATTCAGTTCACCCGGCACTTCACCATCCACAACGGCTTCAGCGTTGATGTAGATTGTTGCTGTTTCGCCATCGTTGGTAAAAGCAACGTGAACCCACTCGCCTGTCGGTGGAAGATCGGTTGTGATGTCGGCTCTACCGCTTCCGGTTTCAAAACGAAGTTTGAAAACCCCACCTTCGCTGAATAGACCGTATTGCGTTCTACCCGCACACCCACCGTGAACGGATTTACCAACAATCTGACGCGTGCCATTCCAGTGGTCGGCGTTAATCCATGCTGCAAACGAACACTCGTTCACGTTCAAGACATCCGTGCTTTCAACAGTAACGAACACGTCGCTGCCGTCGCCACCAAACTGAAGAGCCTTTCCACTGTATCCGTCTACCCAATCTGGGTTAGAAATTTCACCATCGTGTCCGTTACCGCTCGTGTCTCCAGCGAGTGTGCCTTCTCCTTCATCGTAAGAGTGATGTAGGACAAGCCCATCTGTGAGAGCTGCCGAGACGAATGGTGTGAATAGCATTGTCAGTGCTACCGAGAGAGACACAATCCCATAGAATGAGAATCTGCCAGTCAATATTGCGTTCTTCATATTTTGCCTCCTATCAAAAAATATAAGACATTATAACAGGTTTTCGTGATTCTGTCAAAGGAAAAAAATTGTGTGTCCGTTTTTGTCTTGACGACCGAACGAAATCCTGCTAAAGTGAAGCGTAGGCAGTTATGGCGGTGGCTCTAATTATAATTCAGATTCCTTTGGCGAACCTTCTTAAACATAAGCCAAATCGCATAGCCCGTAATGAAATGGAGGGCGGATACTGACGAAGGAACGTCAAGTACCCATCTCACGTTGTTTAACCGCAAGGTAAATTAAGAATATGAGAAAAACACGGGGCGATTTAACCCGAGGGAGTCTCCTAAGACACCTGCTACGGCTGTCAGGACCGATCATACTCAGCTACATGCTGCAAGAGGCATTCAACATCGTCGACATGATCTTCGTTGGAAGGCTCGGTGCTGGCGCGATAGCGGCTGTCGGGGTGAGCGGAAACTTAATCCGATTAATCGGGGTTTTCTCGCTTGGCATTTCAACAGGAACCGGGATTATGGTGGCGCAGTATCTCGGAGCGAGGAACCTCGCACAAGCTGAACACATCGCCCTGCAGTCAATCCTGTTAGCTGTGTTTTTTTCTATCGGTGTCACCTTCGTCGGTTACCCCTTAGCTGAGCAAGGGTTACTCGCCGTCAGAATGGTAGATCCAGAGGTGCTCAGGCTCGGCACCACTTACATGCATATCATTCTCGCCGGTATTAGTACAATGTTCGTGTCGATGACGCTCGGTTCCATCTTTCGCGCCGGTGGCGACACAATCACCCCGATGGTGGTGCTGATTTTCGCAACACTGATTAACATTGTGCTTGATCCGTTACTGATCTTCGGTTTATGGGGATTTCCAAAACTCGGAGTCGCAGGTTCGGCGTATGCGACGCTTATCGGGCGCGGCGCGAGCGTATTTATCCTACTTTATCTCTGTTGGAGTGGACGCGCCCCTGTTTCATTTCGGAGTGTTCGGTATCAGGTAGATTTCGTGGAGATGCTTGACATTTTAAGACTCGGCGTTTACAGTTCTATGCAAGGGTTTTGGCGGCATATTTCGCGACTCGGTTTCCTGTGGGTCATCGGACCTTACGGAAAGACCGTCGTTGCGGCATATACGATTTGTATGCGGCTTCGGATCCTCGTAATGAATCCCGGCTTCGGCATTGCAAACGCTGTTGTTCCCTTAGTCGGACAGAATTTAGGGGCGAATCAGATAGAACGCGCTGAGAGCTCAACACGAGTAGCGAACCTTTTAGGTGCTGCAATCATGGCAGTCATCGGTGCTGTTTTCTTCCTTTTCCCAGAGACATTCATCCGGATTTTCACACCGGAAACGGGTGTTATTGAGATCGGTATCACTTATCTACGATTTCTGTCTCCGACGTTCGGATTCATCGCCTTTTCGCTCATCTTAGGAAGAGCACTCAACGGTGCCGGAGATACGTTCTCTCCGATGGTGATTACGCTCGCCGCACAGGTCGTCATCGGTTTGGGACTCGTGATTCTACTTTCACACTTCATCGGTCTTAATGGCGTTTGGTCAGGCATCGCCCTCTCAAACGTTGTGCAAGGCATCGCAATGTGGTTTTGGTACAGTACCGGAAGATGGAAGGGAATAAAAATTGTTAAAAAGAAACCAAAAGTAGCGTAGGACAGTAAATATATCCTACAAAAAATTCAGGAGGAGTTGGCGAATGATGGACACCTATAAGGGTTACGTAAATCCACAATTGGTTATCTCTGCTGAGGAATTGAAAGGCACACTCGGCGATCAAATATTTTGCATCGTTGATACACGACCGACGTATGAATACATCCGCGGACACATCCCGGGGGCACTTCATTTGGATTTGTTCGGTTTAAGCCTTATTGATACTCGGAAAGAGACGTTCGATGCCTTTATGTGGATGATAGCATACCTCTTTCAGCAACGCGGTCTTGATCCGAGTAAACCGATTGTATGGTATGAAGACATATCGGGAACGCGCGCCTCGCGCGGGTTCTGGTTCTGCGAATACTTAGGGCATCCCGAAACCCGTCTGTTAGATGGTGGTTTCAAGGCGTGGCTGTCAGCAGATGGACCTATTAGTACAGCAGGGGCTGAACCCCCCGAGGTCCCACCTTTTCCGATAAATGCGCAACACGATATACACATGGATGCTGATGTGATCCGTGTCCTGTTAAACCGGAGCGACTTTGTTCCGCTTGATACACGCACTGACGATGAACACTACGGTAGGGTTGCCCGTGCAGAACGTGCAGGTGCTATTCCGGGTTCTATCCACATTGAATGGCTCAATAATCTTGACGAAGCGGGGGCATTCAAATCTGCTGATGAACTCAGAGAGATGTATGAAGCCGTCGGTATTACACCGGAAAAACAGGTTATGTGCTACTGACAGGGAGGCTACCGCTCTTCCCAAGCCTATTTGGCATTGCGGCTCTTGGGGTATCCAAAAGTCAGCAACTATATAGGCTCATGGAAAGAGTGGGGTGACCGGCTGGATCTGCCGGTCGAAATTCCTCAAGCTTAGTGTTTACAACGCGCGGCGCGTGTTTATCACTTTAGCGACTTCAACCGGGCATTCATGCGGTAGATAATGCCCGGCGCTGGGTATCCATACCCACTGAATATTCGGATTGGACGGAATGCACAACTTCTGCTCAGTTAAATCATTTCGTCCCAGACTCCCAAAAACTTCACAGATAGGGATGCGTGCCTGCTCCAGGTAGGCGTAGGCATCGGAATTTTTGACAGATTCCCAAAAACCGTGCCAAATTTCAGATTTAAAGCGATTTCGCGTCTCTTTTGCTTTCTCCTGAATCTCGGCAATAGTGGACTGAGACAGTGAACCGTAAAACCGTCCGGTATCGAAAGCACTCCCTGCAGCTGAAAGGCGCGTCCATCCCTCCAGCAGCACAAGTCCAACAACACACGATGAGCGTCTGGCGACTTCCATTGCTACCATACCCCCCAGACTGTGACCAACGATCATCCATTCTTGAATTCCCAAATGGTCTACAAGGTCCAACACATCATTAGCAAGACAGCCTAATGTAAACGGTTTTGTTGGCACAGAACTCCGTCCATGTCCACGAAAATCGAGAGCGATGCAACGCTGCTCACACGGTAATTTTTTAATCACCCGTGTCCAATCCGATGCGTCACATCCAGTCCCGTGTAAGAAGAGCAGTGGCTGTCCCAATCCTCCTGAATCAAAGTAAGCCATCTCTCCCCAACAGGTTGCAATTGTTGCCATAGCAGTGTGTCCTGACGAAGGATGGTACTTACTGTTCTACGTCGTTAAATTCCAAATCCGCGCAGCTGTTCCGCCGAGAATCTCATCTTTATTATTATCTGTCAAGGATGGAAGTCCTTCGCGAATGAGTTGGAGTTCCTGCGCTAAAGAGGGCCAGTTGTGTTTTTGTCTGTGATGACCGGGATAGCCTGTCCCCCACACCGTCCGCTCTGCACCGAAAACCGATAGCAACTTCTCAATAAACGGATGCACGTCTGCATAAGGAAACGCTTGCTGCGAACGTCCAGCGACATCCGATAGTTTCAAGTGGACGTTGTCGTAACGTGCCAGTTCCACGATGGGTTGAAACGCCGCTTCCTCGGCATCTATCTGTGGGTACCCCATGTGATCAAGAATAAGTTTCAGATGGGGATATCGTTGTGCAATAACGGCGACCTGATCAGCGAACTCAGCGCGTAGATGAAATTGGATGATGGCATCCAACGCTGCGATCTCTTCCCACATCGGTCCATTCTGTTCAGTTAGCAAAATCTTTTCGTCGGGGTAGTACATCGGATGGAAACGGAAACCTACCAAACCCCGTTCTTTTATCCAGTAGCGAACTTGTTCGGCATTGTTCGGGTCTTGTGGATCGATTAAGCCGTGTCCAATAAACCGATCAGGAAAACGCGCTACCGAATCCGCAATGTAGCCATTATCCCAAGTGGACCAACTCGTCTGCACAAGGACTGTCCAATCTACGTCGTGCGCGTCCATCTCTGCTAAGAGTTCGTCGGCAGTACCAGGTTCATCTGGATAAGAATTCCAAGTCGGCGCAGTGGGACCGACAGGATACTTCGGTGGATCGATTTCCCAGATATGGACATGGGTATCTACAATCATGGGAGACTCCTTAACGTACTCCGTTTAGAATAGAAACTGAGCGTCCACTGTTTCTCCAGCACCTAACGTTGCACCAGATGGAATCGTGATTAAGCCGTTTGCCAAAACGAGTGAATGCAGAATACCTGAACCTTGTGGACCCGTCGTTTCAGCGGTGTAATGTCCGTTAGATTCTTTAAGAATTGCGCGCATATAATTAACACGTCCATCTCTATTGGTAACAGGTTCTGCCAAAGTGGCTTTGAAGGTCGGACGCAATAGTTCTGTATGCCCCGACATTTTGAGGAGCGCAGGGCGCACGAAAAGTTCAAATACGACGAGTGAAGAGACTGGATTGCCGGGCAATCCAAAAATAGGTTTTCCGTCCGAAATGCCGTAAGCCTGTGGTTTTCCGGGCTTCATCGCGACGCGCCAAAAGTTAACTTCACCTAATCTCTCCAATACACTTTTCACAAAGTCATGCTCCCCTACCGAAACACCACCACTTGTAATCAAAGCATCCGACTTCGCGAGTGCCGCCCGAAAGATACGCTCTATTTCTGCTTCATCGTCAGGAGCAATACCCATATCAATCGGTATGCCTCCCGCTTCCTCGACCTGTGCATAGAGACCATAGCGGTTACTTTCTCGAATTTTTCCCGGTTCAAGTGGTTCGCCGAGTAGCAGGAGTTCATCACCTGTTGAAACAATCGCAACAGTGGGCTTACGATAGACTGTAACCTCTGGACGATTAAGAGAGGCGAGCATTGAAACTTCCGGCGGACGTAGGTATTTCCCTTTTCCCATGACCTGCTGTCCGTCTGGAACACTCTCGCCCGTGAAACGGACGTTTCCAGTTTTATCAATACCCTCAAAAATCTTGACGTTATTCCCGTCCCGCTGAGTCACCTCTTGCATCACAACTGCATCGGCACCTTCAGGCATCATCGCACCGGTCATGATACGGGATGCTTGTCCGGTTGCAACCTGTTTTGTTGGTGCATATCCTGCGGCAATTGTCTCAATGATTGTGAGAACCGCAGGCTTCGTTTCCGAAGCGTTTTGAACATCTGCTGCGCGAACCGCATACCCATCCATTGCTGAATTGTCGAACGGAGGAATGTTTTCTTCGGCATGTAGTGCCTCTGCGAGAACGTAGCCCGCGCAACTTAGAATTTCCCGCTTTTCCGTTGGTAAAACCGGAATGGTATTTAGCATCTGTTGGCGGGCTTCTTCAACACTTAGCATTTAATTTTGTCTCCTTTGCATAATCTCATATCCAATATCATAAAGCATCATGCCGATAAGTGCAAGCCCATCTTTTCATGAGCATTGGTTTTCGATTTGGGACGGTTGTATAGAATAAGTCGGGAATCGGAGTTCCCTTCTACAGGAGAAATGAATGCCTCTGCCCTCTTTTTCAAGTTTATTTGACATTGACAGAATCGTATGATATAATTTATCGCAAGTTTTTTGGCAATTTTACTTTCAATAATAACGCAGACATAGATTATGAGAAACGGCATGGTTTTCCTCAACACATTAATATTTCGGCGTGGTTTAAAGACCTGCATTTTAATAAGTTTATGTTGTTATGTCGCGCTGCTGGGTGTCATCGCACTCACGCACGATCATACCGAGCACGATCATACCGAGCACGATCATTCAGCGGAAACCTGTACAGCCTGTTTCTACATCAGTCAACACGTTGGAGAGGAAATCGAGTTCTTTCCACTCATCTCTCCGTTCTTTCCGTGTGCGACACTTCCGCTTTATGAAACCGTTTTTCTTCCCTTAAGACTTACCACAAACACGCGCAGTCGTGCCCCACCTGTATTCTCGATTGGTTTTCAGTTTTCAGTAGTTAAGGTTTTCGTTTAACAAAACCCCCTTGTAACCGACAGCCGATAACTGACAACGGATAACTAATTTATATTCCTATCTTGTCCAAAGGGTGTGGGAGGACCTACACTCGTCTTCCCTTTGCACGCTCCTGCTTTGCAAAAATGGCTCTGTATGAACGGTATCTCTTTCGGGAACCTATGGGATCCCTATTGCCTAAAAATACATGAGCTACCACGGCATGCTAACGCGTGTTTTACACCGTTCGCGTGCATGCCATCTGTTAAGAGCAATTTACTTTACAAAGTAATACGGGCTTTAAAGAGTCCGCGCGCGGCTTTTTCTGCCGTGTGCTATCCTACAAATAAATTGGAGAATACAATGTTTACGTATGTTTTTGGATACGACTTTTCGGTCGTTATTTCTCGATTAATGTTACTGAGTTTTGTTGCTACCCTTCCTTTTATGGGCGGGTGTGGTGAAGATGACAACCCGATTGTTGATGATCAGGATCATGAAGAAGAAGAGGCGCAGCTTCATGCCGATGCCGACGGCTTTGCTTTAGAAGTCGATGGGGCAGAGGTCTATCGTCAGTTTCAAGGCACCGATAGCGGCGGTCTCACCGTTGGCGTTGGTGCAGAGATTGAGGTCCATGTCGTATTTCTTGATGCCACCGGTGCCGAATTCCATGTCGGTGAGGAAGAGGAAGAGGAAGACGAACATGGTCATGATGAAGAGGAAGCCTTCAGTTTAGGCTTGTCGGATTACGATTCCTCCATTATTGAGATCCATCTGGAAGAGGAAGAAGACGAGCACGCTGAAGATGAACACGGAGACGAAGAACACGCCGAAGAAGAGTTAGGGTTTGGACTCGTTGGTCTGAAAGCTGGAACAACGAAAATCAAACTCCAACTGCTTCACGGGGGTCATCCAGATTTCACAGCGGCACTTCTGATACCGGTCACCGTCCAATAAAGGGGGATGTCCATGTTGGGCATTTATATGGGACGTACGCAGTCCCCTTGTAGGTGTCGTTCAAAACCGCACCTACCGCGTGGGGGTATGCGGAAGTCTGCGATTTCGCGTAAGTTCTGTTATAGTGGTTTGCCGAGGCCTTATCGGATAGGGACACTTTTTAAGGGTGTCTGTCTATTTATGTTGGTGTTCGGAGCGGTAAGTCTGCCCTACTGTTATGGAGGGGGACAAAGTGCTCAAAACCCACTGCATCCCTTAGAAGGCGAAGTTACCGAAGAACGGAGTCATGCCCGACTCGATGGGGTTACAGTCCGTATTAAGGGACTTGAGGAAAGCGTTCTGACCGATGCAAATGGTCGGTTTAAGTTTGACGCAGTACCCGAAGGACAGCAGACGCTTCAGTTGCTGAAAGTCGGTTATCAACGGTTTGAACAGGTAGTTGATGTCAATGCCTCCACTTCTTATCTCAAGATTGAGCTGGAGGCATTGCCGTTTCAACTGAACACCATCAGCGTCTACGGTTCAAATCGCTCCCTTTCACAGTTTGAGGAAACCACCGACGTAGCATTGGATGAGGCGGAACTCCAAAGACGGTTAGGTATGACCTTGGCGAACACATTGGCAAATGAGACCGGCATTTCACAACGAACGATGGGACGGGCAATCGCTCGTCCTGTTATTCGTGGATTGGGTGGTGACAGACTGCTCATTCTGGAAAACGGCGAACGGACAGGTGATAAATCCGCTTCCAGTGCCGACCATGCTGTATCGATTGATCCGACGACCGCTGAAGGTGTTGAAATTACGCGGGGTCCTGCATCGCTCATTTACGGCTCAAGTACGTTGGGCGGTGTTATTAACGTCAAAAACAATAATATACCGCAAGTATTACCGAGACGGCTTGATATGCACCTAACGTTCCAAGGGGAATCTGTAAACTCAGGTTTGACCGGAACAACAGGTTTTACGTTCCCAATAGGTGATTTTGCGGGAAATATAGAGTGGAATCGCCGCCTTGCATCTGACATACAAACGCCGGTGGGTGTCCTCAAAAACACTTCCCTTTCAAACGTCAGTTTTTCAGGCGGCACCTCGCTGATTAAGCCGTGGGGTTTCATCGGTGCATCTGGAAGCAGGTATCGTTCAGATTACGGCGTTCCCGGTTCTCCAGAAGGACATATTAGCGGCGTTAACATCGCACTCGACAAGCAACGGTATGAAGGGCAGATGGAGTACCGCTTCAATACAACACTGCTTGAAAAGGTAAAACTCCAGACTGCCTATACGCGTTATCAGCATCAAGAGTTGGAGTCAAATGGGCTGCTTGGTGTCGAATTCGGTCTGTTAACCTATAACGTCTCAGCGATGGCGCACGTGTTAGACAATGCCGTCGCAGGCGTTTGGGGGGAATACCGAGACCATGCTACAGGCGGGTTTTATTGGACACCACACACCCGTGAGTTCGCGTTGGCGGGATTTTATCTGAACCAGCGTAACTTCGACAAACTCACCTTACAAGGTGCTATCCGCTACGACATTAGGCGTTCCGAACCGTTTCGATCTGGTACAGTTATCCGAGCCGGAACCGTCCAACGCCGCGATTTCAACGGTTTTTCCGGGGCTACGTCCGGAATTTATCATTGGACGGATAGGTTAAGCACCGGGGCGACCCTGATGAAAACATTTCGCGCACCGGGGATCGAGGAACTTTTCAGCGATGGACCCCACCTTGCTGTCTATTCCTATGAGGTTGGCAATGCAGAACTGGAACCTGAAAACGGATATGGCACTGAACTCTTCGTCAAATACGCAGAAGACACGTTCAGACTCAATCTCACGCTTTTCAGGAATCAGATACAGAACTACCTCATTCCGACGAACAGCGGCGAAAAGGAGTGGGGCAGCGGAGCCGCGGGATGGTTGTGGATTTATCAATACATGGGACATGATGTTGTGATGGATGGGGCTGAAATCCAGATAGGGGGTGAGGTCTTCTCACGGGTCCATCTTCAGCTGAATATGAGTTACGTCAACGGAACGATTCAAACTGATAGACGACCGCTGGAACGTATCCCACCCCTCAACGGTAAATTCGTCATCAGTTACACACCTACCCCGTTGCATTTGCATATCACGACTCGCTTTTCAGGCAGCCAAACCCGACTCGGTGAATTTGAGGAACCGACAGATGGCTATCTCGTCTATGATATCGGCGGTTATCTCAATTTTTCGTGGTGGCAACTTGAGAACATGGTGGTTTTTGAAATTGAAAACCTCCTTGATACAGCGTACCGCGAACATTTGTCCCGTATCAAAGCGGTAATGCCGGAACCCGGACGGAACGTGAAGTTTTTGTATAAGCTTAATTTTTGAAACTGTAGGACGGGGACGATAATTTCTATCATCCCGCCCCGTCCTCGATTTTCTAAGGAGATAAATTGAAAAGACATTTTAACCAAGAATTGGTGGATACGACTGGCGCGTGTCTCTCTGTCGCATGCGCAGTCCATTGCCTCGCGATGCCGCTTTTAGTGGCAGTTTTGCCTTTGATTGGGTTGGGTTTCTTTGCCACTGAGCGTGCTGAATTAGTCCTTATCAGTGGCGCAATTGCCCTGGCAATCGGGAGTTTAGCGTGGGGTGTTCGACACCACCGGCGATGGCGAGCGTTGTTGATATTGATAGTAGCAGTAGTATTCATCGCCACCGCTCGAACAGCGGTTGAAGGCACTTTTGAAGCGGTCTTCTACAGTATCGGTGGGATTTTACTCGCCTCCGCACACCTCGTAAATCGGTACCTATCTGAGACCTGTCCAGCCTGCGAGCCGGAAGGTGTATAAAATTATGCAGAGAATATACATTTCAGTGTGTTTCATAGGTATACTGGTATGGTCTGGCTGTGATCCGAAGGGACAACCGA
>JAGWBV010000030.1:100896-101399 GCA_021295715.1 Candidatus Poribacteria bacterium
ATATTGTTAAAAATGTCGGCGGCCCGCGCGTTGAGGTGACCGGGATAGTGGAACCTGGCGTAGACCCACACTTTTACAACCCAACGCCTAAAGATGTTCAAAGGCTCGGTTCAGCGCACATCATCTTTTATAACGGGCTGCACCTTGAAGCAAAAATGGTGGACATCCTTGCGAAGATGTCGGTGGACACGCTGACGGTCGCCGTAACAGACGCTGTAGATCGGAGTCTACTGCTAAAACCCCGAGAATACGAGGGACTCTACGATCCGCACTTATGGTTTGATGTGAAGCTTTGGATGCAAGCGGTGGGAAAGGTTCGCGATGCCCTGAGTGAATTCGATGCCGATAATACTGTCCTGTACCGAAGCAATGCCGAACGCTACCTCACGAAACTCATGGAACTCGATGAATACGTAAAGTCGCGAGTGGAACGCGTGCCATCTCAGCAACGCGTTCTTGTGACGGCGCACGACTGTTTTAACTACTTCGGAAAGGCGTACGGG